>JAGWQR010000058.1 GCA_028869975.1 Alphaproteobacteria bacterium
GAAAACCCATGCTGTACCACTCACCATTGATGAGTTCATGACGGCTCAGCGCTTTTATCCGATTGTCTTTTCCTCTGGCGAGAATCCGGTGCCATTGGCCCTGATGGGCCTGAACGAAGGAATTAACACGGTTCTTGATACTGAAGGCAAGCTGATCGGCGAGCCCTATATTCCTGCCTATGCACGCCGCTATCCGTTCCTGCTCGCCAAACTGCGTGAGGATGCACAGGAATTGTCGCTCTGCTTCGATCCCACGGCGGAGGCAATCGGCCTGTTTGATGATGGCGATGCCCTGTTCGAGCCCGCAGGTGAGGGTGGCGAACGCAAGCCGACCCAGATCGTGACCGACATTCTCAAATTCTGCGAAGAATTCGAGCAGTCAGGCGCGCGTACGACTGCTTTCGTCGGCGAGCTTGTTGAGCATAAGCTGCTGATGGAAGGAGAGATCAGCATTCAGGCGGATGGTATTGAAGCGCCATTCATCTATCGCGGGTTCCAGATGGTCAATGAAGAGGTGCTTCGTGATCTGCGCGGAGATGTGCTGCGCAAGATGATGCAGTCGGGTCTGCTGCCGCTGGTGTTTGCGCACCTCTTCTCGCTGGCGCTGGCGCGCGACATTTTCAGCAAGCAGGTCGCGCAGGGCAAGATGGAGTTGCCCAAAGCAGCGTAATTGGTGGCAGTTGATCGGGCGCGACTGATGCAAACGCCTATTGCGAGGGATCAAGCGTGACGCTCGGTTTCTCATGGTGCGAGATATCAGTCGCAGCCTGTTCCTGGCTCTTTTCCAGGCGCTTTTGCGCCTTCCATGAGGAATAATCCTGCGTCGAGCAGCCTGTCCATGCACCCAGGCCGGAATTCGTGCAACTGCCCGGCCCTGAAGCGCCCGCGTTAAGCAGATCATGTGAAGTCACTGCCCATGATTCACGGTCGGCGTATTTTCCGCCACTTCGCAAATCCTTGGGGATACGAAAGCGCTCGCTTTCAGGCTGGCGCGCGCACACGGTAATTTCTTCACCCTTTTCATTGGTGGGACATTTGTCGTTGCCATAAATGACGGTGACGCCTTCAGAAGCCTGTGCCGACGCAGTCCCTGGCACCGCCGCAAACAGAGCAATAACAAGGATGGATATGGATCGGGTCATCGGCATCATCCTGCGCCTTACAATCTGAATATCTGCTGACATAAGCCTGCTACAGACATTTTCAATACGGGCATTTCCTAAATCCGCGCAGCGATGGCAATCGCGGCCTTGCAGGCCAGCCTAATCGCCACTGACAGCAATGGATAGGCAGGCGCTTCCTCGGCACCGGCGTCTAGTGCAATCTGCTTGTGTTCCAGTTCTTCCGCTTTGAATTCGCGGATTGCCGAGCTTAGTTCGGGATCGTCATCGCCAAGATCGCCCAGTTGCGCCGCATAATGGAGGTCGATCTCGGTTTCGACCGCGACCGTACAGGCCATTGCAGCCTTGGGCCCGATCAGTGCGGTTGCCGCACCCAGCGCATAACCTGCCACATGCCAGAAGGGCTGGAGCAGCGTGGGGCGCACGCCGCGCGCGGTAATCATAGCGTTGAACACATCGAGGTGATGCTGCTCCTGCGTCGCCATCTCGCTGATCTTGTCATGGATCGGGTGGCGGGTGCCGATGACCGCCGCTTGCCCCGCATAAATCACCTTTGCGCCATATTCACCGGCTTGGTTAACTCGGATCATGGCAGCGTGATCGGCCTTCATGATGATTTGTTCTTGAGCAGGCGCATAAAAATGTACAGCGCGACCGGAATTGTGATCAGCGCATTATAACCCGCGAGCGAAATGCCGAACAGGCGCCACTGCGCTTCATCGCAACGCACAACTGGAGCCGCCAGATTCTGTCTAAAAAAATCGGCATTCAGATCAATGTGTGCGGAGCAGGTAGTGGCACCCTGCCAAAGCTTCCATTCCACTCCTGCATGATAAATGCCGATCAAACCAGAAACGAGAATACCGGCTGCTGCGGCTGCGATGAAGATGCGTCGCAGGCCAGGCGCAACAATAAAAAAAGCTGTCGTCGCAATCAGGATAGCGGCCATGTGCGGATAACGCTGCCACCAGCACATTTCACATGGGAATAACCCGCCGACATACTGGCTGATGAGTGCGCCAGTCATCAATATGGCAGGGAGCGCGAGTGCGATCAAGTTGGTGCGCGTATCGAAGCGCATCAATGGCTCGTGCGGGTTGATGCCGCTGGCACTTTGGCAAGCCGGTCGATCGTGTTCAGTGCATAATATAGCTGGAAATCATCAATGCCCTTGGCCTTAAGCTGCGCTGCCGATTCCGAGAAACGTAGATCTGGCTTGCTGTCACTTTCGAGAACATCATTATCAACCTTGGCTTCATTGATCAGATGGTGCCGCAGATCGGCCTCTCGCGGCTCGATCCGCGATTTATAATCGGGATCGGTAAGCTGTGGCACCTTGATGTCCGGCACAATGCCGCCTTCCTGGATCGAACGGCCAGAGGGCGTGTAATAACGCGCCGTCGTCAGGCGCAGGGCGGCATGATCGCCCATCGGGATGATCGATTGCACCGAGCCTTTGCCGAAGCTGCGCTCGCCCATAATCAGCGCGCGATGATGATCCTGTAACGCACCAGCGACGATTTCAGAGGCCGAGGCGGTGCCGACATCGACCAGCACAATCACCGGCAAGCCGTGCGCATCATCGCCGGGTGTGGCATCCCAGCGCTGGATGTCACGGGGATCGCGCCCACGCTGCGACACAATCTCTCCGCTCTGGAGAAACTCGTCAGAAACGCCTACGGCTTCGTCAAGCAGCCCGCCGGGATCGGAACGAAGATCAAGGATATAACCCAGAGGATGATGGCCAAGCTTGCTGTCGATGCCAAGCAGCGCCTGGCGTACGCCCAAAGTGGCATTGCGCGAGAATTCGCTCACTGAAATGATCCCGACATCGCCTTTGACTTCCCATTTGACGGGCTTGATCTGAATGACGGCGCGGGTTAGCGTGACATCAAATGGCTGATCCCGACCCTGGCGAACAATCGTCAGCTTGACCTGCGTACCAGGTTTGCCGCGCATCTTGTCCACGGCTTCGTCGATCGAATAGCCGACAACGAACTGTCCGTTGATATGCGTGATAAAATCCCCCGCCTTGATGCCGGCGCGTGCCGCCGGTGTGTCGGCCGTTGCAGCGATCACGCGCACGACACCCTCATCAAGCGTGACCGACAGGCCCAGTCCGCCATAATCCCCCTCGGTCAGCGAATGCAGCGTGTCATATTCCGTGCCGGTCTCATAGGATGAGTGGGGATCAAGGCTTTTCAGCATCCCGTCAATTGCACCATTGACCAGCTTTGTGTCATCCGTCGGATCAACATAATTGGCTTTGACCAGCCGGAAGACTTCAAACAGCGGGGCAAATTCGCGGCTAACATCGGTCTCTGCACTCGCTATTGTGGCATTGGCCGCAGGAAAAAGCGCCAGCGCAGAAATAAGCAAAAGCGAACGCAATACAGGAAATTTCATCGATACGCCCTTTCTGGCATGCCGCTTCTTAAGCGCATCGCCACCCCACAATCAAGCGTGATCGCGCGGCTGAGGCATCAGGAAATATATGCCGGAATGTCAACCTGTGCGCCATAATGGCGCAACTCTATTGTGATCGTGGGAAGGTCATTCCCTGCATGGCCAAGTGGTGTTCCCTGAATGACTGTATCGCCGACATGGACATTAATGTAGGCGAGTGACGTGATCAGGCTGGTCAGGCCATTGCCATGGTCTATAATCACAATCTGCCCATAGCCGCGATAGGCACCGGCATAGGCAATCCGGCCATCTGCGGGCGCAACAACGACCGCATCGGGCTGGGTTGCGATGGTCAGGCCGCGCTGGCGCACGCCAGGTGCCGTTTCTTCGCCCATTCCGGAGACAATATCGCCAATCACCGGCAGGTGGTAACTGATATGGACCTGAGGTGATGGTGATGCTGCAGTCATCGGCAGAGGGTTTTGTATGGAAATGGCGGGCGGACGCAGCAGCGGGCCGGGCAGTTGCACAAGCTCATCACGCGTTTGACCATCTGTTTCAATCTCAGCCATCAGCGTCCTAATATCGCGCGATTTTTCGCCCATAGCGATGGCCTTGTCCTGCTCTAGCATTGCGTTCGATCCGTAATGTTGCTCGCGAGCCTGTGTGGCGACCACAGCACTGGCGAGGAGCTTTTGTTGCGCGACGAGGTTTGCGCGGCTTGTGTGCAGGGCTGCAAGGGCTAACTCTGCCTGCTGACGCAGCGCGATTCCGCGAGCAACATCCACCCTCAAATCAGCGGTTCGGGCAAGGATTGTAGGCAGGATTGTAGCAAATATTGCGCGGACATGCACAATGTCATTCATCGTTCCGGGATGCACAAATGCAAGGGCAGGGGGCTGGCGCGCCATCATTTCGAGGGCGGCGATGAGTTGCACCGCAGGTTGCTGCTTGTCTGCAAGCCGGGCGCGCTGGCGGCGCTGCAATACATCAATGACGTTGATCCGCGCCAGCCCGGCACCCACATCGGCTTCGGCGGCTTGAAGGCGTGCTGCGAGCGCGGCTATGCGTGCTTGTGTTGCGATAACAGCGTCATGGGCTGAAGCCGCCTGAGCATCATATTGCGCACTGCGTTGAAGCGCCTGTGAACGCGCTTCATCAGCATGTTGCAGGGCGCGCTGCTGCGCCGAGAGATCGGTAATGGCGAAAACGGGAGATGTGAGAATCGCCAGACCCACAACTGCTCCAGAGATTAGTCCAACGCTGGCGAGAGCCGCCATAATTCCATATTTATGCAGTGCTGCGATCCACCTTGCCAAAGCGTGCCTCATACCCTGCCATATCATTGCGGGCAAGAAAGCCCGCCTGATCGACCCATTTATCACGGATGATCCGCCCATGAAAGCCTATCAGATGACGGTCAACCTCGGTAATGTCAGCCTCCTCCCAGGCGGCAATCTGATCAAAGCGGCAAACACCAAGATCGGCGCATAATGTCTCAAGCTTGGGCCCGATTCCCTTGATCAGGCGAAGATTGTCCGGCGCTCCAACTGCCGGGGCAATGTTAGGACGCTCGCCCAGGGCATCCTGAGCAGCAGAAGAAGTTTGCGTCGGTTCAGCCGGCGGAGCTTCAACAGGAGCGGATGTCGGCACCGCTGCTTTGGTAGAGATGTCTCTGGCACTGGCCATACTGGCGGGTTCAGAGGCTATTTGTCCAGCGGAAGGTGGCAGGGTCCTGACGCGTCCCCATTTCAGCCACCAGATCTGTGCCAGTGCTAATCCAATCGCCAACAGTAACGCCCAGCCATAGTCGCGCATAAGTTGTTCCATGATTCAATCCTTTTTGGTTCATGCCAAAAGCCTAGCACCTGGTATTTTGCGATAAACAAATATGGGCGACGCCTGCGCGCCGCCCACAATTTGCACAAACCAGCAGTGTGTCGCGTATTAATGTCCCTTGCAGGCCGCCTTGTTCTTGTTGCCAGCCTTTGAGCAGTCATAATGGATAACCTTGCCCGATTTTGTGGTGTAGGCCACAGTGCCAGCCTTGGGCGCCATAACATGTTTGCCGGTGGCGACGGGCTTGTGCGCCATCATGACCGATTTAGGTGCGGCAGGTTTGGCCGCAGCCGCTTTCTCCTTGGATGCGGCGACTTTGGCCTTGGCATGGCTCATCATGCTGCCCAGACCTGCATTCGCAGCCATCGGCATAATCATGGTCAATGCCGCAACGGCGGCCATGGATTTTGCGAACTTCGTCATTTCGTTTCACTCCTGTTTGCCCGCCAGTGCCAGAAGTGGCGTGCGGCGCATGTGTGCCGTTAGCGAAGGCTAGCTGAACAGTGGATGAGCGACGAAACGTTCTAAAATTGAGACAAAATGTTACAAAATTGAGTGTGTACTTTAGCACTATCCGCGTTCAGTAGCTCCGCCCGATCAGGATGGTTTCCACCGCCGGTGAGCCGGTGAATACGCATGAGCCGGATGGGGTGGGATAGTCCAGCGGCGCATTGCGGATGGTGAGTTTCAAGGTTTTGAGCTTTTCAACCACGGCATCTAGCGCCGCACCGGTTGGCCGTGCCCAATTCACCTGCGCCCAACCCTTGATTGCATCCTCGCTGCCCTTGAAATAGGCGGCGACATCTTTCCAGTCGGCCATCGGCACAATCGCGGCATCGCGGCGCGCTGCGGCTTCTGTGAACAGATTCGATTGAATGCTTTCCAATAATGCAGGCACCTGCCCCACAAAGTCCGTGCGCGGCAGGATAGAGGAATTGAGCTTGCCATCGTCCTTGTAAAGCGCATCGCGCCGGATGACCGCGACATTGCCGCTCGCCACATCACGCGGGCCGACCTCTACGATAATCGGCGCGCCTTTCTTGACATAATCCCAACGCTTGGTCTGCGCCTTGGTGGCTTTGGTATCGACCAGAACGCGAACCGGCTCGCCAAGCGCGGTCAAGGCCTTCACCTCACCCGCGAGCACCTTCGCATAGTCCAGCACCGCCGCATCGCCGTCATCATCGCGCAGCATCGGGATAATCACCACCTGTTGCGGCGCAATCGCGGGCGGCAGCTGCAGCCCGTCATCATCACCGTGCGTCATGATCACACCACCGATCAGCCGGGTGGAGACGCCCCACGAGGTCGTGTGGGCGAGGGCATGGCCGCCCTCCTTGTCCTGATAGCGGATATTCATGCTCTCCGCGAACCCGGTGCCGAGATAGTGCGAGGTGCCCGCCTGCAACGCCTTGCCGTCCTGCATCATCGCCTCAATGCTGTAGGTCGCAACCGCGCCGGGGAAGCGCTCATTTTCGGGCTTTTCGCCCGCGAACACCGGCATCGCCAGCACAGTCTCGGCGAACTCGCGATACATCTCCAGCGCCCGCATCGTCTCGGCGCGGGCGTCCCCCTCATCAGCATGGGCGGTGTGCCCCTCCTGCCAGAGAAATTCACTGGTGCGCAGGAACATACGGGTGCGCATCTCCCAGCGCACAACATTCGCCCATTGGTTGGTGAGCATCGGCAGATCGCGCCAGCTCTGGATCCAGCGGCTCATCGCGGCCCCGATCACGGTTTCGGAGGTCGGGCGCACGATGAGCGGTTCTTCGAGCCTGGCGTCCGGGTCGGGCGTCAATCCGCCCTTGCCATCACCGATCAAGCGGTGATGGGTGACGACCGCCATCTCCTTGGCAAAGCCATCAACATGCTCAGCCTCCTTGGCGAAATAACTCAGGGGGATGAACAGCGGGAAATAGCAATTTTCGACCCCCGCCGCCTTGATCCGCGCATCCATCAGCGCCTGAATGCGCTCCCAGATGCCGAAGCCCCAGGGCCGGATAACCATGCAGCCGCGCACCCCCGATTCCTCGGCCATATCGGCGGCGGCGATCACCTCCTGATACCAGACGGCGAAGTTGGCGGCGCGGCTGACAGGCAGGGCATGCTTTATTTTAGGAGCGTTCATAACCGCCCCCCTAGCGCAAGCTTGTGCGACGTTAAACCCCACTTGCAATCTCTGCGTTTGATTGGCGCGCCAAGCGGCGTATGGGAGTATGGATAACCGAGAGGATAGCACCATGCCCGTTTCTACGCCCACCCTCATCCCCGAAAGCCATATTATCGAGAGCGTCGCCGATGCGCTCCAGTTCATATCATACTATCACCCGATGGACTATATCCGCGCGCTAGGCGAGGCGTACAAGCACGAACAAGGCCCGGCGGCGAAGGATGCGATTGCGCAGATTTTGACGAACAGCCGCATGTGCGCCGAAGGGCATCGGCCGATCTGTCAGGATACCGGCATCGTGACCGTGTTCATCAAATGGGGGCAGGACTGCCAGCTTGAATCGCCGCGCTCGTTGCAGGACGTAGTCGATGAGGGCGTGCGCCGCGCCTATCTGAACCCTGAGAACAAACTCCGCGCCAGCATTGTTGCCGATCCCGCCTTCTCGCGCGTTAACACGCGCGACAATACACCCTGCGTGCTCAATGTCGAGATGGTGCCGGGTAACAAAGTGGATGTGCAGGTCGCGGCCAAGGGTGGCGGCTCGGAGAATAAATCGAAGTTCAAGATGCTCAATCCATCGGATTCCATCGTCGATTGGGTGCTCGAGATGCTCCCGCAAATGGGCGCGGGCTGGTGCCCGCCGGGGATGCTCGGCATCGGCATTGGCGGCACAGCGGAAAAAGCGATGGTGATGGCCAAGGAATCGTTGATGGGCGACATTGATATGGCGCAGTTGAAGGCGCGCGGGGCCAAGACCGACATCGAGCGGCTGCGCATCGAGATATTCGATCAAGTAAACGCGCTCGGCATTGGTGCGCAGGGGCTGGGTGGCCTCTCCACAATCCTTGATGTCAAGATCATGACCTTCCCCACCCATGCCGCATCCAAGCCTGTCGCGATGATCCCCAACTGCGCGGCCACGCGCCACGCGCATTTTGTGCTTGATGGTTCGGGACCCGCCTATCTGGAGACGCCGAACCTTGACGAGTGGCCCAAGGTCGAATGGGTACCCGATGCCGCAGCCAAGCGCGTCAATCTCGATGCGTTGACGCCGGAAGATGTCGCAAGCTGGCGCGCGGGTGACCGGCTGCTGCTCAATGGCAAGATGCTCACCGGTCGCGACGCCGCGCACAAGCGCATTCAGGATATACTCAGCAAAGGCGAGCCGTTGCCCGTAGATTTCAAGGGCCGCGCGATTTATTATGTCGGCCCGGTTGATCCGATCATGGGCGAGGTGGTTGGCCCCGCTGGCCCGACCACGGCCACGCGCATGGACAAATTCACCGACATGATGCTCGATCTCGGCCTGCTCGTGATGATCGGCAAGGCCGAGCGCGGGCAGGGCGCGGTGGACTGCATTGCCAAGCACAAGGTCTCTTACCTGATGGCGGTGGGCGGTGCGGCCTATCTGGTCGCGCGCGCGATCAAGCAATCCAAGGTGCTCGCCTTCGCCGATCTCGGCATGGAGGCGATTTACGAATTTGAAGTGCAGGACATGCCTGTCACGGTTGCGGTCGATTCAACCGGCGATAATGTGCATAAAACCGCACCGCTCGTCTGGCAGAAGAAGATTGCGGATGAGGGGCTGTTGCCCGCCTGAACCCAGCGCGTCCTGCTGCTAATTGCCCAGCAGGCCACCCAGCGGATTCGAACTTGGCGGCGCCGATGAACCGCCGCCCAGCATTCCGCCAAGCGGGTTGCCGCCGCCCGATCCCGCGCCGCCGAGCATACCGCCCAAGCCACCGAGCGGACCGCCGCCGCCAACCCCCAGCTTGCCTGCCGCACTGGCAATGCCAGTCATGATTCCGGGCTTTTTTGCGGCTGTCTGTGCACAGAAATTCGGTTTTGCAGCCGCAGCGCTTGCCTGCCGGTTGGCGAGCAGGCTCATGGCATTGAATTTGGGTGCGGGCAGAGATTTTTGCACAGCCGCCCCGGCCGCTGTCATCAGCAGATTATCCTTGGTGCTGACTCCGACCTGGCTACCGCATTGGCTCTGCCCCTTGCCGAGCAATGCCTTGCCCTTGAGCACGATCTGCGCCACCTGGATTAGGCTTGCGCCGGATAGCAGCCCTGCATGCACTGGTAAGGCACAGGCCAGCATGGGGATTAAGATAAAGGTCATTTTACGCATAACACTCTCCGCATCTGATTTGCAGTGAAAGGGTTATAACAGAAATGACGCACATCGAAAACAGGATTTAGGCCATGTTGACATAAGATTTCAACCATAGTCTTGCGGCGGCGAGGTTGAGGAAGCTCTCGAAGGAGAGGATTGTTTTGTCGTAGCGGGTTGCAATGCGTCTTTGGTTC
>JAGWQR010000059.1 GCA_028869975.1 Alphaproteobacteria bacterium
CACCGCGCTCACCGGCAAGCTCGCGGCGGAATATGCGCTCGGGACGGATGCGCACGCCTATCTCAGCTATGCGCGTGGTTACAAGCCAACCGGACTCAATTTCAACATCTCATCACCCATCGTGCCGACCAACTTCAAGAAGGAAACGGTCGATGCGCTTGAGCTGGGCGAGAAGGTGGACTTTCTCGACCATAAGCTGCGGCTCAATGCCGCAGGCTATTATACCTGGTATCGCAATTTCCAGTTCATCGCCGAGGATGCGACGCCCAATAATGGCGGCACCGCCAACATCCCCAACGCACATATCTACGGGCTTGAGCTGGAGGCGACCGCGCTGCCCACCCGGCACTGGCGGATCGATGCCAATCTTGCTCTGGGGGCAGGCAAATTCACCGGCAATTATTACACGATCGACGCGCAGACCGCGAATGCAATCCGCGCACAGACCTACGCTAATCTGGGTTATCCGCCAGCCTATTATTATGATCCGCGCATCATTGCGGCGGTGGCGGCGGGCTTGCAGAACACAAATGGCAACGCAATCCCCAAGCTGCCCGGCGTGCAGGGCGCGGTTTCATCGAGCTTCACATTTGGTGCGCTGGGCGGCGACTGGAAGTTGCACGGGCAGGTGCGGTATCGCGGCTCGTTCAATTACCGGATTTTCGATGCCTATGCACTCGATCATGTTCCCGCTTATACGGTGGTGGACGCGGGCGTCGATTATGCGCCCCATGGCACCCCTGTGACGCTCTCGCTCAATGCCACCAACCTGTTCAACACGCTCGGGATCAACTCGCGTTTCTCCGACCCCTATGGCTCGAACACGACCAGCGTGGAATATATTGATCCCAGGCAGGTGATCGCCCGGGTTGCGGTGAAATTTTAGGCGCGGGCAGGGGCCTTGCTCAGCAGCAGCGTGAGCACGGTCGCGCTCACTATCACAGCCAACCCGGCAAATACCGGCACGAACGAGCCACTCGCATCGCGCACATGCCCACCGATCACCGGGCCGAGCGCGGCGAGGGTGGAGAGCGTGCCCATGATCGCATAAAGCTCAAGATTGGCGCGCAGCCCGAACCAATCGACGAGCAGCGCTGCCGATCCGGTATAACTCAGCCCCCAGCCGATCCCGAAGGCGAGTGCGAACAGCGCCAGGCTCGTCCAGCTTTGGGGTGAAGCAAGCGCTAACCCCGCCAGCGCCAGCGCCAGCAGCGCCGTCAGTGTCACGCCCCTGGCGCTCCAGCGCTCGACCAGCAGTCCCGCGATGCTCGATACGCCAACCATGATGAGCGCTGCGCCGCTCAGCACGCTGGCCGCGTCATTCGCCAAACCGCCGCGCGCCAGAATATGCGCCACCGCGAAATTATGCAGCACGGTGTTCATCAGTACGGTGGCGGTATAGGCCAATGTCACCGCCCAGAAGCCCCAGGTGCTGAGCGCTGCGCGGGTTGTATAGCCGGATTGCGCGGAGGTGGGCGTATGGTCAGTTGCGTGTGTTGGCGTGCGCACCGTCCATGCCGCAAACACCCCGCACAGCAGCGCCATCCCCGCACAAATGCTCCAGAACAAGCGCCAGTCCGCCACGATCCATGGGCTCAGCGTCACCAGCTTGGGGCCAATCACCGATCCCAGCCCACCGAGCATGAAATAAAGCCCGATTGCCGAGGGCGCGTGCGCGCCATAGCGCTGCGCAATCACATTCACCCCCGGCACTGGCCCGCACAGGCAGAAGCCGATCCCGAGCAGCACCGCGCCTGCCTCATACAGTGCTGCCGACTGCGCCATCTCAAATGCCGCATAACCCAGCGCCAGCGTGGCTGCGCCAATCAGCAGCGTTAAGCTCATCCCGATCCGGCGCACCAGCAGGCTCGGCAACATGCTCGCCAGCCCGCACGCGGTGCCGAGCAGGGTGAAGCCCAGCCCGGCGGTTGACCAGTCCATGTGCAGATCGCGCAGCATTGCTGGCAGCAGCACGCCGATGACGTTGAACGTGCTCGCCATCAGCAGGAAATAGAGCGCGCTCATCGCGGCGTGGACGATTAGGCGTGGTATGGCGGAGGTTGTGCCCATGGCGCGCGCCATGCCCGCAAACCACCCGCGGATCAATCGGCTTGTTGATCAGGCGGTGGCGTGCGCGAAATCACCCATCAGCACATCCTGCACGGCGCGCGGCAGAATCGCGATATGGCCATAATGCGGGTGATCGATCCGGATTTGCACCTCTGCGCCGCTGGTGAACGCCGCTACCGCCGCCCTGTTGAACGGGAAATGGAGGAAGTGCACCGCGCTGGTCTTGCCGTCTTCACGGGTGCGTTCAAGCTCATTCTCAGCGCGCGGCGCGATGCGCTCATCGCCAACAATCAGCGCGATATGATCCTCGATCCCGCCCAATTCAGCCAGCAGCGCACGCCGCCGCGCCTCATCCGACACCTCGATCATGAAGGTGGCGACCAGTTCATCCCCCTGCGGGATCAGCGGATTATAGGCGGCCAGTTCATCGACAAGCTGCGCATCGCCGCCCTTTTCGATCCACAGCATTTCCTGCACCTGGTACCACATCGTGTCCCAATTCTCGAAATAGAAGCAGGCGTGCGGCCCTACCTCGACCCGGCGATGCTTTTTGAGCGCGCTGATGTCGGCGCGCTGCTGTTTGCGCTGTTCACCCCAGATGGCGAGGGGGAGGATGTCGGTGGCGGTGATGCTGTGGGTTTCGCGTGGCATTTTTCCGCTCCTATATTCCATAAGCTTTGGCCATCAGCTCAACCGGATGGCCGATGCGTTCGGGCGTCACGTTGCTATCGATGCTCTCCAGCACCTGTCTCAGATGCGGGCCGGCGAGCGGGCATTCGGAGACGACATAATCGGGCGCGGCCTTCTCAATCGCGCGCGCGGCGGGCTTGCCGACCTTGAGCGCCGTCTCGAAATTGCCCTTGAATATCCCCCATTTGCCGCCATGCCCCGAGCAACGCTCGACAATCTGTGGCCGGGCCTGCGGGATGAGCTTGAGCATTTCGAGCGCCTTCGCGCCCATATTCTGCGCGCGGGCATGGCAGGCGAAATGCACGGCGATACTGCTGGGCATTTCATCAATCGGCATCAGCCCCGGCCCTTTGGCGAGATCGACAATATATTCGGAGAGGTCATAGGTCGCTTGCGCCAGCTTTTCGATCATCGCGTCGCCCGGCGTAATCAGCGGCCATTCAAGCTTGAGCATCAGCGCGCAACTCGTGGTCAGGGGCACCACATCCCAGCCATCATCGATCAGTGGCGCGAAGAAACTGCTTACGGCCTGCGCGGATTGCGCCACCGCCGCCAGGTCACCATTCTCGAACTTGGGCATCCCGCAGCAATGCGGATGCTCAACCCGCACCTGTACGCCATTATGGGTGAGCAGCTTGATCGCGGCCTCGCCCGGCGTCTGGTCATTGAACTCGCCATAGCAGGTGGCATAGAGCACCACCTTTTTCCCAAAGGCGGGCGCGTGGGGGTTTGGCGCGGGGATGAGCGCGTTGTTGCGGCTAAGGCGCCCATCGGCATAGGCCGGCAGGAAGGCATTCTTGTCGATCCCCGCCACCGCCTGCACGAGCGGGCGCAGCGGCGAACCTTGCGCCGTCGCGATGTTGGCCAGCCCCGGCACGGTCGAGAAGAGTTTCCCGTTGCGGTCGGTTTCGGCCAGTTGCTTGTCGGGGAATGAGGTCTCGCCCTTTTTGTGCTGGATGGCGCGGGCACGCACCATCAGATGCGGGAAATCAAGGTTGAAATCATGCGGCGGCACATAGGGGCACTTGGTCATGAAGCACATGTCGCACAGCGTGCAGGCATCAATCACCGGCTTGAGCTGCTCGGACGCGAGATGCTCGACATCCTCATGCTCGCTCTCATCAATCATATCGAACAATTTGGGGAAGCTGTCGCACAGGTTGAAGCAGCGGCGACAGCCGTGACAGATGTCGAACACCCGCTCCATCTCGGCCTCGACCTTGTCGAGCTCATAGAAATCATCGTCGCGCCAGGCGATCGGATGGCGGAACGGAGCGGCGAGGCCGCCTTCGCCCGGCTTATCGGAGGGGGGCGTTTCGGACATGACACAGAGTCTTTGCCTCGCTTCCCAGGCGGACGGCGGACGCCGCCGTCCGCACCGGAATTTGAGCCTGGGTCGGCGCGGCCGGCCTATTCCAGGCTGTCCAGCGCCCGCTGGAAGCGGCCGGCATGGGATTTTTCAGCCTTGGCCAGAGTCTCGAACCAGTCGCCG
>JAGWQR010000060.1 GCA_028869975.1 Alphaproteobacteria bacterium
CTGCACCTGTCACCGGTTGCGCTCGATCTCGGCTTTTTCAAAATCCGCTGGTATGCGCTCGCCTATATCTCGGGCATCTTGCTCGCCTGGTGGTATATCAACCGGCTGATCGCGCAGCCTGGCGCGCCGATGGCCAAACGTCACACCGAGGATCTGGTATTTTATGCCACATTGGGGGTGATTCTGGGTGGGCGGCTGGGTTATGCCATATTTTATGCCTCGGTAACGGGCGACATGATGATCTTCAGTCCCGCGCACCTGATCCGGGTTTGGGAAGGCGGGATGAGTTTTCATGGGGGCGCGATTGGCGTTTTGCTGGCGATGCTTTGGGTGGCGCGCCGCAACAAGGTCAATCTGCTGCGGGTGATGGATTATATCTCATGCGGGGTGCCGATCGGGCTTTTCCTGGGCCGCTGCGCCAATTTCATCAATGGCGAACTCTGGGGGCGACCCACACAAGTGCCATGGGCGATGATCTTTCCCGAGGCCGGTCCGGAGCCTCGGCACCCAAGCCAGCTTTATGAGGCAGGGCTGGAGGGGATTTTCCTGTTCAGCCTGCTCGCCCTGCTGTTCTGGCGCACCAGCGCGCGACTGAAGCCGGGGCTGCTCAGCGGCGTGTTTATCCTGGGGTATGGGCTGATCCGCATCCTGCTTGAAAATGTGCGCGAACCCGACAAGGGGCTGGAACATCTAAGCTGGGGTCTGACGATGGGCCAGACGCTGAGCATCCCGATGGTGCTGGCGGGGGCGTTCCTGATTGTGCGGGCGCTGCGGGGCAAGCATGAGCGACCCGACGCCGGCTGAGCGCCTTGCCGCGCTGATTGCGCTCTATGGCCCCATTTCGATCGCGCAGTTTATGGCGGCGGCGAACGCGGCCTATTATGGCAGCCGCGATCCGCTGGGCGCGGACGGCGACTTCATCACCGCGCCCGAAATCAGCCAGATGTTCGGCGAGATTATCGGCTTGTGGGCGGCCGAGCGCGTTTCCCGTCTGTCCCCCGCCCCGCATTGTGTCGAGCCTTACTATGTCGAATTGGGCCCCGGGCGTGGCACTTTAGCGCAGGATGCCTTGCGCGCTGCCGCGAAAACCGGGTGGACGCCGGACGTGCATTTTGTCGAGATGTCCGCGCCGTTGCGCGCGATACAAGCTACGCGTTTTCCCGCCGCCCAGTGGCACGACACCGTCGATACCCTCCCGACCGGTGCCCCGCTCATCATCATCGCCAACGAGCTTTTCGACTGCCTGCCGATCCAGCAGGCCATCCGTGCGGCGGACGGCTGGCACCAGCGCTGTGTCGTCCATGCCGGCGGCGACCTGTTCGTGCCCATCCCGGGCAAACGCATTCCCGATGCGGTCATTCCCTCCGAATTTGCCGATGCGCCGCTGGGTTCCATCCTCGAATCCTGCCCCAGCGCCGTTACCATCCTTCAGGCACTGTGCGCGCGGCTGAACACCCAGGGCGGCGCGTTGCTCGTCATCGATTATGGCTATGCCGGGCCAGCGCTTGGCGTAACATTTCAGGCGCTGCGCGCGCACGCCTACGTCAATCCGTTCGAGAAGGTTGGCGCGCAGGATGTGACGGCGCATGTCGATTTTGGCACGCTTGCAGCGGCGGCGGTCGGTGCCGGGTGTGATGTGGCCCGACTCACATCCCAGGGTCAATGGCTGATCGCGCACGGGATTGAAGCGCGCGCCGAGGCACTGCGCCGTGCTCACCCAGAGCGCGCCGCCGAAATCGCGGGGCAATACGCGCGTCTAACCCATTCGGCACAAATGGGAGACTTGTTCAAGGTATTGGAGGTCACAGCTCCCGGATCAGCCTGACCGCCATCGCGATCCAGGCGGGATCAGCCACCACCTGCTGGCGCGCGCCCGCACTCAAAGGGAGCACATGCAGCATATCCCCCTCGCGCCCGATCAGCCTTCCGAACACGAAACGCCCGGCCGGGCGCGGCACCAGCACATCACGGTTGAGCGCGCTGGCAAAATCTGCGGGTGCCAGCCGCGCGCACCAGAGTTCATCACCAGCGCGGTAATCACCGATGCTTCCCTCCATCAACACTGCAACCATGCCTGCGGCCGGATGCGGCGGCACCGCAACCCGCGCACTGGTTGGCGCGTTCGCACCGTCGGGCCCGACCAGCGCGGCAACCGGCACATCGGCACGATCAGGCAATTTCACCAAATCGGCGGCTTCTACGCCCAGCGCATGTGCAATTCGGTTCAGCCAGCCAACCGAAACGGTACGCGTACCGGTTTCCAGACGTCCGATGGTCTGCGCAGTGGTCGGCGGAACGCAGCGTTCGCCAACTTCTGCAAGGGTCAGCCCCTTGGTCTTGCGGACTTCGCGGATTGCCGTGATCATATTCACTACTCCTATAACCGATGTGGAATATTTCTTTCCTACATATTTCCTATTTTGGCAAGGAAAAAATGATTCGCCCCCCCCGCCACAGAGATAAGGAATTTCCATGCACAAACCCCTTTATGCCGAACGAGCCCTGCTTCAGGATGGTGAGGTTCGCAACGCCGCGCCGCGCCGGCGGGCGCGCTCGGTCAAGGTCAATCTCGCTGAATCGCCGCTGTCCTGGCTGCATGCGCGCGGGCATATTTCGCCCCGCCAGTTTGCGGCCGGCGAGCAATTGCGCAATGATTACGAGCGCGCGCAGCTTGGCGCCCGCGTCACTATGGCGTGGGATGCAACGCCGGTAAGTCGCGCCCGCGCGGCTGAAAACAGTCTTATTACCGCGACCAATGCCCAGCTTGCAGCCAGACAGCGCTTTACAACCGCGCTTGAGGCCGCCGGCCCCGGCCTGACCGACATCCTTTGGCGCGTCGTCTGTGGGCTGGAAGCGCTCCCCGAGGCCGAGAAGGCGCTCGGCTGGCCGACCCGCTCCGGAAAGCTGGTGCTCATGATTGCGCTGGATCGCGTCGCTGCCTATTATCGGGTTCCCTGATTCCCGCATATACAGGAGATGCCCATGTCGTTGACCATTTACGGGTCCACATTCTCGCCATTTGTCAAGAAGGTCGTTGCTTTCGCCAGTGAGAAAGGGCTGTCGCACGATCTGCTGCCAACATTCCTTGACCGGCCAGGCGGCGCGCCCAATCCGGATTTCAAGGCGGCAAGTCCTCTCGGCAAAATGCCGGCGATCAAGGATGGCGACTATGTGCTCGCCGATTCAACCGCAATTTGCCTGTATCTCGATGCCGCCTATCCCGACAAACCGCTGATTCCGGCAGAAGCAAAGGCGCGCGGCGTCTGCTTTTGGTGGGAGGAATTTGCCGATACGGTTATTTTTCCCGCA
>JAGWQR010000061.1 GCA_028869975.1 Alphaproteobacteria bacterium
AATCCGCATCCAGTCACATTCCATGATGCCGGTCTCTTCGCGCGTCCACATCCGGCCATCGGGGTGCTGGCGCGGGCCGATCGCCGGGCCAAACACAATCGGCATCCGATAACGCGAACCGGGATTTATCTGGCAGGGCATTTGGTGTCCTCCATGCTTGGGGTCGCTCAACAGCTCGACGCCAGAATTTGCTGTTCGAGAGGAGCCTATTAAAGTATAAGATAATGACTTTCTAGTTCAAAAATGAGAAAATTATGGCCAGCTCCCCATCCAAACAACCACCACGTCGTGAAGACCGGCGGCGTGCACGCACCCGCACCGCGCTGATCGGTGCTGGGCAGAAGCTATTTGCAGACAATCATATTGACGGTGTCACGATTGATGAGATCGTCGATGCCGCAGACGTCGCCAAAGGCAGCTTCTACAATCACTTCGAGGACAAGGAGAGTCTGGCCGACACGATTGTCGAACTGGTGCAGGGCGATTGCGAGCGCGAAATCTACACGGCCAACCAGGACATTGAGGATGCCGCCGTGCGCATGGCGCGCGCGATGATGACGCTGATCCGCTATGCACAAGAACATCCCGACCGGTATCATGCGATGGTGAATCTTACCGAACGCCGCGCGCACATCGATTCTCCGCTCAATGCCGGGCTGCGCCACGACATCAAGCATGGTCTGGTGTCCGGCGTTTTCACCGACATGAGCGTTGAGGGCGGGATGCTGGCCGCCTTTGGCGCGATTTCGACCGCAATCGATTATCTGGCCAGTGCAACACGTGCGGGCGAGCCGGGGCGCATGGCGCGTGAAATGGGTTTTGTCATGCTGCGCGCGCTCGGTGTGCCCGCCAATGACGCCCGGTCGATTGCCAGCACGGCAGCGGGCGAACTGCTTGGTGCAAAGGCCCCTCGTCAGGGCAAATGATTAACAGATATAGCGCGAAATCCATCTCATGGCCTGTATGGGTCGCGATATGTGTCGTGTTGCATATCAGCCTTGGTGTGCGGCACGCGGACGCACAGCCTGCGGTAGCCCAGAACTGCTCCCCGCAAAACGGCCTTAATTTCATCTGCGGTCCGGTGGGGAGCGAGGATCTGGTGCGGGTGCCGGGGACGCGGTTGCTGATCGCCAGTGGCCTGCACATTGGCGGCAGGGGCCATCTTTATCTGGTTGATACGCGCAGCAAGAGTGTGACGGCGCTTGATCTTGGGCTTTCAGCCACAGTGCCGCGTCCCGCCACGCTGGCATCCGGCCGTCCGGGAGCACCCGATCCGGAACAGGTTTCCTTCTCCGGTCTCGGGCTGCGTCAGGATCGCAAGGGTATAATCAGGCTTTATGCGGTCAATAAT
>JAGWQR010000062.1 GCA_028869975.1 Alphaproteobacteria bacterium
AGCGCCACCACCAGCCAGCGCACCTTGCCGCCTGCATTACGGATTCCCGTTTCTGCGCTGTCCATTCCGTCCCTCCTAAGCGTCGGCCTCCAGTGCCGATATGCTGCATTTTACGCATAGGGTTTCGCCAAAACGTGCCCGCACGCTTTGCCCCGGCTGCACGACGTGTACACCGGTGATCGCACCCGTCGAAATCCAGGTTTCGGCATTGAGCATGATCCCACGTGCGCCCAGATGCGCGAGCAGAAATCGCACCGCGCCGAGCGGGCCATCGGGCAGCCCGCGCGCCGTGCCGTTCCCGACCACTTCGCCATCGACCGCCAGCGTCACCGGCCAGTCGAGCAGCGTGTCTAACGCCGGTTCCGCAATGGCGTCGCCAATCACCAGAGTCTTGCTGTTGCCCAGGTCAGCGGCGGTCACGCATGGGCCGTTGTCGTTGATCCCGGTGAAGGGTGAGGAGGCCAGCTCGATCCCGGCATGAACCGCGTCGATCATGCCCGCCACCTCTTCAAGCGAAAGCGGCTGCGGATCGGGCGCGACATCCGCACGCAGCCGCACCATCAGCTCGGCCTCGGCGGCGATAAAGCCCGCGCCATAGCCCGCAACTTCGGGCACGCGCCCTGCCGCTGCATCAACGATCTGTCCGGCAAAAATCGGCCCGGCGAGCCGGTCTGCCCCGAAACGGTCTGCGGCATCACCATTGATCCGCCCGATTTTCCAGCCCGCGACCGGCTGATCGAGCAGCGCCATCATCCGGGCCTGCACCGCATAGGCGACATCGAGTGCCGCTGGCATCGCGCCCGGGAATTCTGGCAGCCCGGTTGCATGGGTGCGCGCGCTGACCAGTGCCTGCGCGATTGCCTCGATTTCGCCTGTTGTCACATCACCCTCTTCGTTTCGAATACGGGTAGAATAATGATTAGGTAACCGGTGTCAATAGCGCATAGCCTGCAATCCCGACTTTGATTGCGCTCAGCTAACGTCTGTGCAAGAGTATGGCCATGCGCACAAGCAAAGCCACGATCAACGATGTCGCCCGGGCGGCCGGTGTCTCCAAAAAGACGGTCAGCCGCGTCATCAACCGCTCGACGCTCATCAACCCGGATACGCGCGCGCGGATCGAAACGGTGATGGCCGAACTCGATTATCAGCCCAATTTGCAGGCGCGGGCGCTGGCGCTGCGCCGCAACTTCCTGATCGGGTTGCTGCATGACAACCCCAATGCGCAGACTGTGCTCAACGCCCAGCACGGCATTTTGGAGGCGATTCGCGATACCGAATTCGCGCTGGTGGTGCGCCCGGTAGACCGGCGCTCGCCGCATATGCTCGATGATGTGCGCCTGTTTCTGGAGCAGCAGCGGCTCTATGGCCTCGTGTTTTTGCCACCGATTTGCGAGAATGACGATCTGGCCCGGCTCTGTGTGCAGCAGAACTGCCATTATGTGCGGATGGGCTCGGCGATGCTCGATGACCCTGCTCATATGGTTGCCTCGAATGATCGCGAGGCGGTGTTTGAGGCGGTGGGCCATCTGATTGCGCAGGGGCATAGCCGAATCGGGCTGGTGCGCGGGCCTGCCGGGTTCCGCTCGGCAGCGGAACGCGAGGCAGGCTTCCTTGATGCGCTGGGCCGCGCCGGGCTGACCATTCCCAAAAGCCTGATCGTAGAGGGCACGTACCGGTTCGAATCGGGACTGGTGGCAGGTGAGCGGTTGCTGGAACATGCGCCACGCCCCACCGCTATCTTTTCAAGCAACGATGAAATGGCCGCCGGTGTGCTCCATGCCGCACGCCAGCGCGGGCTGCGGGTGCCCGAGGATGTGTCGATCATCGGCTTTGATGATGGTGCGATTGCGGCGCATATCTGGCCACCGCTCACCACGGTGCGCTGGCCGGTCGTGTCGATGGCGCGGGCGGCAGCGCTCAAGATCATTGGCGATGACGCGGCCGCCGGGACGGAAACCTCAACCTTCACCTCCACCCTCATCAAGCGTGGCTCGGTTGCGCCGCCACCCCTTGACCCGGCGCGCATTCGCACGTTATAAGGCTTATGACACCGGTTACCTAAACCCGGATTCGCACAGCTACGGGAGAGTATGATGTTTGCCAGAACCTTTTACGCCACGCATCCGGACATGATGGATGGGGTGGACAATGATGCACTGCGTACGCGCTATCTCGCCACCGACATGTTCGTGGCTGGCAAGGTGGTGCTGCATTATTCGCACAATGAGCGGTTCGTGATCGGCGGCGCGGTGCCCGCAGGCGGCACGCTTCGCCTGCCCGACCAGAGCGAACCCAAATCGGCAGCGGGGCATCCCTTCCTTGAGCGGCGCGAGATGGCGGCGGTCAATATCGGCGGACCCGGTGCGATCAGTGTTGATGGTGCGCGCATCGAAATGGGCAACAAGGAGTGCCTTTATATTCCGATGGGCAGCAAGGAAGTGTTATTTGAAGGCGCCGAGGCGCGTTTTTACATAGCCTCATTGCCGGCGCACAAAGCCTGCCCACTGAAGCATATCACGCTGGCGCAGGCCAATCCGCTCGCGCGCGGTGATCTTGCCAACAGCAACCAGCGCACCATCTACCAGCTCGTCATCCCCGGCGTGTGCGAGAGTGCGCAGTTGCTGCTGGGCCTGACGGTGCTAGAGGAAGGATCGGTCTGGAACACGATGCCACCGCATCTGCATGACCGACGCTCGGAAATTTACCTTTATTTCGACATGCCAGAGCCGAGTGACCGTATCTTCCATTATATGGGCGAGCCGGACTCGATGCGGCATATCGTGGTCGAGAATGAGCAGGCGGTAATCTCGCCGCCTTGGTCAATCCATATGGGCTCGGGCACCAAGGCCTATGCGTTCATCTGGGCGATGGGCGGCGAAAATCTCGATTATACCGACATGAACGTGCTCGATATCTGCCAGCTGAAATGAGCAGCCTGTTCGATCTCTCCGGCAAGGTGGCACTGGTCACCGGGGCCAATACCGGGATTGGTCAGGCGATTGCGCTGGCGCTGGCACAGGCGGGCGCGGACGTGGCAGTGGCGGGCCGTTCAGCAGCGGATGAGACGCTGGCGGCAATCCGCGCCAGCGGGCGGCGGGCGCTTGAAGTGCGCGCTGATCTCTCCTCCACTGCGCCGGTGGCGGGTCTGGTGGCGCAGGTTGAGGTGGAACTTGGCGCGATCGCCATACTGGTCAACAATGCCGGCATCATCCGCCGCACCGACAGCGTTGATTTCAGCGAAGCTGACTGGGATGCGGTCACCGATACCAACCTTAAAGTGCCGTTCTTCCTGTGTCAGGCGGTGGGGCGTGGCATGGTGGCGCGTGGGCAGGGTAAAATCATCAACATCGCCTCTTTGCTGTCGTTTCAGGGCGGCATCCGCGTGCCAAGCTATACGGCGGCGAAATCGGGGATTGCGGGCATCACCAGATTGCTCGCGAATGAATGGGCGGCGAAGGGCGTGAACGTCAACGCCATCGCGCCGGGCTATATCGCCACCAACAACACCGCCGCGTTGCAGGCGGATGAAACCCGCAACCGCCAGATCATGGAGCGGATTCCGGCGGGCCGCTGGGGCGCACCAGCGGACATCGGCGGGGCAGCGGTATTTTTGGCATCGCGCGCGTCGGATTATGTCAACGGCCATATTCTGGCGGTGGATGGTGGCTGGCTCGCGCGCTGAGTTGCTCACGCGCCGCAGCCTGATGGCGGGCGCGGCGGCGCTGGGCGGGACGATGGCGCTCGCGCAACAGCTCCCGACCAGAGAAGGCGCTGTGCGTGCCTATCGCGGTATCCGCTATGGCCGGGCGGCGCGCTTCATGCC
>JAGWQR010000063.1 GCA_028869975.1 Alphaproteobacteria bacterium
ACAAGGCGGCGAGCAAGGCGGGATCCACCTCGTGGACCCGCGCCACGTCCTTTTGCGTTTCAGTGAGGAAGTACCGGCCGCCGTCCTCCACCAGGTCCGGGTAGCTCATGCGGATGAAGGGGTCGTCGTCGTAGAGAACGATCTCGGGCTGCGACCAGCGAATTATCTTGCCTCGAGGCGAATCGGCTTCCACTCCACCCGCCAGCCACACCGGGTTACGGTCCTCGTAAGCGATGGTGCGGCGCCGGGGGTGCTCAGCGATGAAGCGCCCGTAACGCTGCGGCCCGCGATCTTGCGTCAGGTCAGTTTCAACTTCCCGGCCTTCGCCTTTGACTTTGCGGTGGCGCATGACACGGCGATAAACGCACTGCTGGAAGAAAGCACCCGCAGCGACTTCATCTCGGCCAAAGTGCCTGCGGCGGGCAATGATACTGCGCTTGCTGACCGGGTGGACGCCTATGCCAACGCCAAACTGCCCGAAGCGGCGCGAGGGCCAGCCAAGGCGGCAGTGGCCGGAATCCGTATTCGTGCGCATCAGCGAGAGGCGCTGCTCCCCGCGTTCACAACTTGGGCGAATGGCGGAAAATAGCGCGGTCAGCTTGGGGCGAAGAGCAGCACCGGGGTTTCAAGCAGACGGCGCACAGCCTGAACGAAACTTGCGGCCTCCCAGCCATCCACCACCCGGTGATCGCACGACAGCGACAGGTTCATCAGCTTGGCGCGCCTGATTGTATCGCCATCATAGATTGGGCGCTCGATGATCCGGTTCGGTCCGATAATCGCCACCTCGGGCCGGTTGATAATCGGTGTGGTGGCAATGCCGCCCAATGGACCAAGCGAGGTGATCGTGATCGTGCCACCGCCCATCTCTTCGGGGCGGATGGAGCCAGTGCGTGCGGCCTCAGCAAGGCGCATGATCTCTCCCGCCAGTTGCCAGATATTCCTGGTCTGGGCATCGCGGATGACCGGAACCATCAGCCCCGCATCGGTCTGTGTCGCCATACCCATATGCACCGCGCCATGGCGCGTGACTAGACCTGCCTCATCGTCATACCGCGCATTGAGCATCGGGAAGTCTGGCAGCACCTTGCAGATTGCAGTAATCAGCAGTGGCAACAGGGTCAGCTTGGGGCGGGTGCCGCGTGTCGCGTTAAGATCGGCACGGATCGCTTCCAGCGCGGTCACGTCTATTTCCTCGACATAGGCGAAATGCGGGATGTGACGCTTCGATGCCGCCATATTCTCGGCAATCTTGCGGCGCATCCCGATGACCTTGATTGTCTTGTCGGGGCGTGCTGGCATGGCGGTGCCAAAGCCCTGATGCCCATGATAACCGAGATATGCGTCGAGATCGGCATGGCGGATGCGCCCGCCCGCACCCGGCGTTATAGCGGCAAGATCAACCCCCAGCTCCTTCGCTCGCACCCGCACGGCGGGGGAGGCAAGGGGAGGCGCTGCGGCTGTTTGCGAGAGTTTAGCCGGCTTCGGTGTAACATTCTCGGCAGGCTTGAGTGTGAGGGTATCGGGCGTAGCAAGCGCCTCAGGTGTTGGGTTATGTGTCACAACTGGAGTTAATTGCACCGGCTCGGTAGCTGATGGTGCCGATGAGACGACGCTCTCCTCTGTCTCAATTTCTATGAGCGCCGCGCCAATCGCGACCATATCCCCGGCTGCCCCCGCCAGCCGCACCACCGTGCCCGCCACCGGTGATTCCATTTCAACCGTCGCCTTGTCGGTCATCATATCGGCGAGCGGCTGATCCTCCTTGACCATATCGCCCACCGCGACGTGCCAGGCGACAATCTCGGCTTCGGCAATGCCTTCGCCAATATCGGGGAGCCGGAAGGTGAAAATGCTCATAATCTAGTCCTTCATCACCGCATCGAGCGCGCGCTTGATCCGCACCGGTCCCGGAAAATACGCCCATTCAAGGCTGTGTGGATAGGGTGTATCGAACCCCGTCACGCGCTGCACCGGTGCCTCCAGATGATAGAAGCAGCGCTCCTGCACCAGCGCCGAGAGTTCCGCACCAAAGCCGCCAGTGCGCGTTGCCTCGTGCACGATTACACAGCGACCAGTTTTCTTTACCGAGGCCTTGATCGTCTCAATATCGAGCGGGATGAGCGTGCGCAGATCGATAATCTCGCCATCTACGCCCGATTCGGCCACCGCCGTGCCCGCGACATGTACCATCGTACCATAAGCTAGCAGCGTCACATCGCCGCCCTCGCGCACCACCCGCGCCTTGCCGAGCGGCACAGTATAGTGCCCCTCAGGCACCTCAGCGGTCGCATCATCCACTTTGGCCCAAGGCACCGTCGGCGTATCATAATGGCCATCAAACGGGCCATTATAGATGCGCTTGGGCTCGAAAAAGATCACCGGATCATTGTCGGCAATCGCTGCGAGCAACAGCCCCTTGGCGTCATACGGGTTCGACGGGATCACGGTTTTAAGCCCCGCCACATGCGTGAATACGCCTTCCGGTGACTGCGAATGCGTCTGCCCGCCAAAAATGCCCCCGCCAAAGGGCGAGCGCACCGTGATCGGCATCGGGAATTCCCCCGCCGAGCGATAGCGCAGCCGCGCAGCCTCACTCACCAGCTGGTCTAATGCGGGATAGATATAATCGGCGAACTGTATTTCCGGCACCGGGCGCAAGCCATAGGCCGCCATGCCGACGGCGACTCCGATGATCCCGCATTCGGTGATCGGCGTATCGAACACGCGGGTTTTGCCATGGCGCTTCTGTAAACCTGCCGTGGCGCGGAACACGCCGCCGAAATAGCCGACATCCTCACCAAGAATAGTGACATCGGGGCTTTGTGCGAGCGCGACATTCAGCGCCGAATTGATCGCCTCGATCATGTTCATGCGCGGCATCAGTGCTGACCCTCTACACGCCGCACTGCATCTTCTTCTAGCAGTTGTGCCGCTTGCTCGCGCAGATGCCAGGGTTCGTCCTCAAAAATATCCTCGAACATGGTTTCGAGCGGCTGATGCAGGCCATGGCCGAGTATGCCGTTCGCCTCGGCTTGCTTTTGCGCCGCCTTAACCGTCTCCATCAATTCATCGGCCAGTGCTGAGTGCCGCGCCTCGTTCCACTCCCCAAGCCCGATCAGATGCACCTTCAGCCGTTCAACCGGATCGCCTAGCGGCCAAGCGCTCCCGGCCTGCGCAGCGCGGTAGGCGCCCGGATCGTCCGAGGTTGAATGCCCCTCGCTGCGATATGTGAAATGCTCGATGATCGTCGGCCCATGATTGGTGCGCGCACGCTCCGCCGCCCAGGCGGTTGCGGCATAAACCGCGAGCGGATCATTGCCATCGACGCGGAGTCCCGCCACTCCATAGCCCAAAGCACGCGCTGCGAACGTCGTTTCCTCCCCCCCTGCAAACCCTGCGAATGACGAAATCGCCCATTGATTGTTGATAATGTTGAGGATCACGGGTGCGCGGTAAACAGTCGCAAACATGCAGGCCGAGTGAAAATCACCTTCCGCTGTCGAGCCTTCGCCACACCAGGCCGCCGCGATGCGCGTGTCGCCTTTCGCAGCCGAGGCCATCGCCCAGCCGACCGCCTGTGGCATTTGCGTGGCGAGATTACCGGAAATTGAGAAGAAGCTCGCCGCACGCGCCGAATACATGATCGGAAGCTGGCGACCTTTCAGCCGGTCGGCCTTATTCGAGAAAATCTGGTTCATCATGTCGGGGATTGGCCAGCCACGTGATATGAGAATTCCCTGCTGGCGATAGGAGGGGAACACCATATCATCGTCGGCCAACGCGAGCGCGGGCGCGCATGAGGTCGCCTCTTCGCCGAGCGACTTCATATAGAAACTGGTCTTGCCCTGGCGTTGGGCACGGAACATGCGGTCATCGAACGCGCGGGTGAGCATCATGTCCTTGAGCAGTTTGCGCATGGTGTCGGGCGCAAGGCGCGGATCCCATGGGCCAACCGCATGCGCATTATCATCGAGCACGCGGATCAGCGCATAGGGATATTCCTTGAGGTCAGCGGCGGGCGTTGCGCTGTCGGGGCGCGCAAGCTTGCCCGCAGGCGGCACGACCACATCAGAAAAATCGGGCGCATCTCCCGGGCGCTGCTTCGGCTCGGGCACATGGAGCGCAAGTGGCTGAAGATTCTTCTTAATCACCTCATACTCTATCAACCACTTGTAATATAATTACAAGCGCTTTTTGCGATACGTGCGCTACTCAGGTCGATCTATGCTTCAATTCATGTGCATTGAGCCATGCCTTGGTCTTGATTCCGTCAGCGCCGGAATAATGTTCGGGTCCGGATGCCGACACAATGCGATGGCAGGGCACAATGATTGGAAAAGGGTTCATGCGACAAGCTTGGCCAACGGCGCGCGGTCCCGAATCTGTGCGCCGCGCCACTTCTCCATAGGTTGCCGTGCTGCCGTAGGGCACGGCGATGATCCCGTCGCGCAGCGCGGCACC
>JAGWQR010000064.1 GCA_028869975.1 Alphaproteobacteria bacterium
ATAGGCCGCGCCGAGCGGCATCCGCCACAGCGGATCACCCGCACGCGCGCCCGCCTCGATCAATTGCGCGGCCAGCCCGTCATCATTGCTGAAGATACCTGCATATTCATGCCCAAGTGATACGACCATTGCGCCGGTTAGCGTCGCCAGATCGACCATGATTTCGGGCTGATACGTGCGTTGCACCCAGGTCATCGCATCACACAGCACCAGACGACCTTCGGCGTCGGTGTTGATGACCTCAACCGTTTTGCCGGACATTGAGGTGACAACATCACCGGGGCGCTGCGCGTTGCCATCGGGCATATTTTCGACGAGGCCGCAGACGCCAACAACATGCGCCTTTGCTTTGCGGCCCGCGAGCGCCTTGATCGTACCGATCACAGCGCCGGCACCCGCCATATCATATTTCATATCCTCCATACCGGTCGGGGCTTTCAATGAGATGCCACCAGTATCGAAGGTGACGCCCTTGCCGACCAGCGCGACCGGTTTGGCTTGCGCGCCCTTGGTGCCATCCCAGCGCATCACCAGCAGGCGGGGCGGGCGCACCGAGCCCTGCGCAACACCAAGCAACGCACCCATGCCAAGTTTTGACATATCATCACGGGTGAGCACGGTCAGCTCAACACCAAGCGCCTTGAGCGCCTGTGCACGCTCGACAAAGCTCTCCGGGTAAATGACGTTGGAGGGCTCGGTAACAAGCGAACGGGTAAGCGCCACGCCTTCGAGTACCGCCGCTGTCTCCGCCCAGGGGTGGGCAATGCTTGCAGGCGCGCCGAGCACAGAGATCGTTTCAAGTCGTGCCTTTTGACGCTCGGGTATCGTCGTGCGATATTTGTCGAAACGCCAGGCCCGTAACGACGCACCGGCCAGGATATGACAGATCGCGTTGTCGTCAAGCCGGGTTGTGCGCACGTCGAGGAGCGCGTGTCCCTCGCAGGTCAGAAGGCGCGCGGCGAGGGCAGCACCCGCCTTCTCGCAATCCGCAACACTGCCGCTGCCGGTACCTAGCAGAAGGAGGCGGTACGTCCGCCCGTCGCGAGTCACATAAAGCTGAGCGAGGCTACCCGCATCACCATCAAATTTTTCAGCTGCACACACAGCAACAAGCTGCGCGGAATCCAGGCCCATGCCGCTGAATGCTTCGCTTTCTGCGAGTCCTTTGTTGATAACCACGCCTTTCTGGAGCGGAATGGCAATGGCATATGCACCCTCGGGGAGCGCGGATATGAATTCAATCTGCATTTTAGACCTGTTGCTTTGAGTCGTGCCGACCCGTGTGGCGGATGCGGCGATATGTGGCAAGAGGGGGAAAAGCGATTGCGGGGCGCGGCGACAAGTGCGATAGCGCAGCCCCCAAGCTTATGATGTTTTCTCCTGATCCTTTTTTGCGGCGTCAATGCCGGCTTATTGCGCCGATTCTGGTAGTTTCCCTAGCGGCTATCTCAACCGCGACATACGCCCAGGCCAGCCTGAATTCATCTGATCAAGCCGCGCCCGAAGCACACAAAATGCTCAATTTCGCGGCAGACCGCGTTGAGTATGACGAAGCAAATGATGTCATTACGGCGGTAGGAGATGTCCTTGTTGTGCGGAATGGCTACCGCCTGCGGGCCGGTCGTGTAGCGTGGGATCGCAAGGCCGGTACGGTTACTGCCAGTGGGCAGGCCAGCGTGACCGACCCTGCAGGCGACACGGTTTATGGTGATTCTGTGACCATGAACGAAGCGCTCAAGGACGGTGTGATC
>JAGWQR010000065.1 GCA_028869975.1 Alphaproteobacteria bacterium
ACCCCCTGATTATGTCATCCATGTGACGGCTTTCGCTCTACACATTAATACCACAAGTCTCTGCTGACATCACTTTGCCACGACTCATTACCAATACAGCAACTTGTGGGGATCGCCATAGATCAAGTCGAGGTTTAACTCAAGCAGATGCTGTACCGCACAATAAATGGCCCTCGCTCTGGCCGCTTCGGAACGGTAGTGTGACCGACACCAGGGATTACATGCGCAGACCGGATATTTCCGATTCCATGCAGGCTTAAGTGCATGTTTAGATGTTTCCGGTTAAGAGACGCCCCATGCCCAAGGTTCTGGTCATTGGCGATGATGTGCGTTCATTTCTGGCGGTGGTGCGCGCGCTGGGGCGGATCGGTGCAGAGGTTCATGCCGCACCATTTGACTTTACCTCGCCCGCGCTTGCCTCAAGCTATATCCATGCACTGCATCGCCTGCCGCCCTATGGGATGGGCGCACAGGCCTGGTGCGAGGCGCTATGCGCGCTGGTCGACGCGGAGGGTTTAGAGCTCATTATTCCGTGCGATGACCGCTCTGTCCTCCCGCTTGACAAGTTCCGCACTCAAATCCCCACGCGGTTGGCGCTCCCCAACACGCATGCCGTCTGTGTCTTTTTTGACAAAAGCGATACGCGCGCACTCGCTGAAGCGTGCGGTGTACCGGTTGCCAATGGCGGACCCGTCGATATAGACACCGCAACCCGGCTCGGCTTTCCACTCGCGCTCAAACCGCGCGCATCGCTCACGCTCGACTCTCTTGACCAACGCGCCGCGGTTCGAATTATCCCCGACGCGGCGACGCTCGACGTGGCGCTGCACGATCTCGATCCGGCCGACGAATATTTTCTGGAAGCCTTTTTTGCGGGCGAGGGTGTGGGCGTCTCGGTGCTTGCCGAACATGGCGAAATCAGGGCTGCCTTCCAGCACCGGCGACTGGCGGAAACATCTCAGACCGGGGGGAGTGCGCGGCGCGTGGGTGAGGTGATCGACCAGAAACTGTTCGGCGATGTCGCGCGCATGGTCGCCGCCACCAGGCTCCATGGCGTCGCGATGTTCGAATTTCGCCAGAACCCGCAAACGCACACGCATGTTTTGCTTGAAGTGAACTGCCGCTTCTGGGGGTCGTTGCCGCTTGCCATCGCCTCGGGTGTCGATTTCCCGGCGCTGCTCTTCCATATGCTCATGGATGAACCGGGGGGTGCCGCGCCCGAACTCACCCCAGGCATTCAGCGCACGCATCTGAGCGGGGAGTATTACCGCCGCCGGGCCTGGTGCGATGGTGCATCGAGCCGGTTGGGCATCGTCATGCGCGCGGCTGCAGCGCTGCCCCCGCTCTTCATGCGCGCTCTGTTCAATCCACAACAGTTTGACAGTTACGCACGCGACGACATGATGCCCTGGCGGTACGAGCGCCGCACTATTATACAAGGACTTGCCATGGCCGTCCGCAAACGGCTTCCAGTCAATGCAGCGGCGCTTGCCAAGGCGACAAAATTACATGTGCAATCTCTGTTGCGCGCGGCGCCGCCGACGCCGCACCTGCTCTTCGTCTGCTATGGCAATATCTGCCGCAGCCCGTTTGCAGAAGTGCGCGCGCGCGACGTACTGGGCGCGCGGGCGCACTGCACCTCCGCAGGAACGTTGCCCTGGCCAGGCCGCCGCTCACCCGACGATGCGCTTCAGGTCGCGGCCGAGTTCAACGTTGATCTGTACCCGCACCGTTCCGCCTATTGTGATGATGCCCGCGCCGCCGCCGCCGACATCATCTTCATTTTCGACGATCATAATGCTGAACAGCTTGCCCAGATGGGCATCGATTCCGCCAAGATTGTGCGCCTGGGCGGCCTGATCGGTGCGCGCGAGATCGCCGATCCTTATGGGCTTGGCGCGCGTGCATTCCAGCACTGTTATATTGATATTGCCAAAGCTATCGACACGCTCAGCGCCCTGCTGGAACCGCGATGACCCCGCCGCTGCTCGCCATTGTTGTCGATACCGAAGAGGAATTTGACTGGTCGGCCCCGTTCGACCGCGCCAGCCGCAGCGTCGCCAATATACTCGAGCAGCATCGCGCACACGAGATTTATGCGGCCCTCGGCATGGTGCCAACCTATGTGATCGATCATCCGGTGGCGTCCGATGACAAAGCGGTCGCGGCGCTTTGCGCGCTGCAACAGGCGGGTGACGCGGTGATCGGTACGCATCTCCACCCCTGGGTCAACCCCCCCGAGACCGAAGCGGTCAACACCCATAACAGCTTCCACTGCAACCTGCCGCCCGCGCTGGAGCGCGCGAAAATGGCGGTGCTCACCGATCTGATTGCTGAGCGCTTTGGCGCGCGCCCCACCATTTTCAAGGCCGGACGCTATGGCTTTGGCGCGAACACGCAGGCCGTGCTGGTTGAGCTTGGCTACCGGATCGATTGCAGCTTTGTTGCGCACAGTGGCTTTGCGGCGATGGGCGGGCCGGATTTTTGTGGGAAGCCGGCGCAACCGCACTGGCTGGATGAAGCGGCAGGTCTGCTCGAAATCCCGCTCACCACGGGCTTCACCGGCGCGCTTGCCCCGCTCGGCCCGGGCATGGCACCGCTGTTCGATTCACCACAGGCCATCGCCGCGCGCCTGCCCGGCATCCTCGGGCGCACGGGGATGCTGAGCCGCACCCGGCTGACGCCCGAAGGCGTGCCTGCCGCCGAGCTCTGCAAGCTGCTCGATGTGCTTGTGGCGCGCGGGCAGCGCATCTTTACGATGGCGTATCATAGTTCGAGCCTGCTGGCGGGCGGTTCGCCCTATGCGCGGACTGCGGAAGATGTCGCCGCCTTCTGCGCGACGATCCGGCAGGTGCTCACCCATTTTCGCGATCGTCTCGGCGGGCGTTTCATCACGCTCGACGACATTTACGACGGCTTTGCTAATCCTGGTCAGAACGCGAAATAGGGCCCCGGCGTTCCCGCGTTCCGGCCTTCGATCGCAGTGAAGATGGTCTTGCCAAAGAAGAAGGGCAGTCCGAAATCAAAGCTGTTGTTGATCGGCTGCGGCGGCTTGGGGATGTTGGGATTGGCACCGATTCCCGGCACCGCATTCGATGTCGCCGCCGGTGTGCTATAGGCATTATACAGGGTGAACGAGGCCGGTGCCGTTGTGCCATTCTGTCCGGTCACAGAGGGCGACAGCAGCAGCGGCGAAGTCGGGCAATAAAAACCGGTATAATTGGTCTGGGTGCAGGCGGGAATGGCCGAATCAACGAAATAATAGAGGTTGCTGCCGCTGTCGATGAAACTGCTCGTCAAGGCCGTGCCATTATAGGTTGCGGTAATGAGCCCGGAGCCGTTCGGACTCGTCGTGGTTGTCGTGGTCAGGATGCTGCCCGCCGTAAGCTGGTTGTTGCTCTGGGTGTTGATGCCGAAAATGAGTGAGCCGGTCAGCGTGGCCGCCCCTTGCGCCGCCACCGGGGGCAGGCTGATGAGTGTGCCATTATTATCTACCGGGAAGGCCGCCACCGGGTTGGGCAGTTGCTGGAAGGGTGCCGATGTGGTTGAGGTGCGCGCAATCGCCGCATCAACACATCCCGCAGCCGGGCATGAATAATAAGTGGCGGCGGCAGAACCACCAGCAATCGTGCAGGCGTTGCCGCAATCGGTCATGGTGGTACCAATCCCGATGATACCGTTGGCACCGAGATCGGAAACCGTCGCCGTCGGCGTGCCCGCATTGGTGGAGCAGGACGACGGGGTTTTGGCAAACTGGCCGCTGTCTCCCAGAATCTGCAGGGGCATCCCCGCCACCTTCTCGCCCCCGGCGCTGAAATCGGCGGTGCGCACCGATCCGAACGCATAGGAGGTGATATAGGCATAGCATTCCCCGACCGGATTGCCCGTGGCGTCATTTTCGGCAGGCAGGGCACTGAGCAGGCTGGCATTGAGCACCGATCCCACCAGCCGCAAGCCGACCGACCCGGTATCCACCTGGATATGATCGACCGTCTGGCAGTTGGTTGTCGAACCGGGGGCGCACAGGGTAATACTTATATAGGCGATATTCGTCGTCGTGTTCGCGCCGAGCGACGCCGGCCCGCCATCCACCGTCAGCGCCACATTGTTCGTGCCGCCCCCGCCGCCGCCCGAGCTGGACGAGCTGCTTGTTGACGAGGAGGCGCTGGTGCTGCTGGTCGCGCTGGTGGAACTCGTGCTGCTTGAGGAGGTGCCCCCACCGCCGCCGCCACTACTGCACGCGGCGAGCAGGCAGAGCGAAAGCAAAACTGTCACACGCTTCAGCATGGCAAGCTCCTACATCAACGCGCTGATTGAAAAGCCGGGCGGCAAGCTCTGCGGCAGATAGGCCACGCCCCAGAAAGCACCGGGATGGCCGCCGGTTTCAATCACCAGGGTTGATGAGCGCACCCGCGCGGGTATCCGCATCCAGCGCGCCGGACGCTGCGCCGCTGCGGCCTGCAATTCATCAAAATGCGGCCCGAGTAACTGGCGCAAATCCGGTTTTCCCGGCCCGCGCCAGCTCAGTGCATAGACAATTCCCCGCGCATTGGTGAGTTCCTTGACCGTGCCGCCGTTGGTTAGCGTCATGACATGCAGCGTCTGGCTTCCAACCGCCATCGCCCTATGGATCACGCGGGCGCGCACCCGGTCAACCGATCCAAAATCCACTCCCCCGCCCAGCGCCGCCAGTACACACACTGGTGAAAACGCGAGCAGAGCGGCAAAACAGCCAAATACGGATTTGCGGTTCAGAGCCAGGGACATCATAACCTCATAACAAGCAACACGTCTCATGCCCCCGAAACATCACAAGGAGACCCCAGATAACATTTCGTTCGCCGCTGTCAAAGCATAAGGATGTAAATTCATCGCGGATTTGCTCCGGAGACTCGCTTGAACGGTCTGATGGGCCTTTTCGCGTGCCGGTGCCAATGCTAAGAGGCGGCATGAAGCGGGTATTGGCGTTGCTCTGTCTGGTCTGGTTATGGCCGCACGATCCGGCTGCGGCGCAGGTCTATCAGCTTGGGAATGATGGCACCCTTGGTGTGCGCGAAGGTGGCGGCGCGGTGATCTGGCACGATGCCCGCATCCGCAAGTCAGCCCCGCCGCACATAGTGCCCGCCGCACATGCGCCGGTTCGTGCGCCGACAGCCTTGCTGGCCTCCGCCAAGCGCTATCATCTCGATCCTGTGCTGCTCGATGCGCTGGTCCGGCAGGAGAGCGGCTGGCACTTGAACGCGCATTCCCCCAAAGGCGCCTTTGGCCTCACCCAGCTCATGCCGGCAACCGCGCTGGCTCTTGGCGTCGATGCGCATGATCCGCAGGCCAATCTTGATGGTGGCGCGCATTATCTGCGGCTGCTGCTCGATCATTATGGCGGCGATGTGGCCCGTGCGCTTGCAGCTTATAATGCGGGTTATGCGCGCGTTGACCATGTGGGTGGCGTGCCCGCCATCGCCGAGACGCAGCATTATGTCCGTGCCATACTGGCGAGCTGGCAAACCGCTGCGCCCAGGCCCTAGCCAGAGGCCAGACAAATGCATAAGATGTGCGAGAATAGGAGTATCAAGTTGAAGATTCACCGCCCGCTTATCATCGCCACAACCGCCATGCTCGTCCCGGCTGCCGCCCATGCCGACCCGGCCGGATCAGGCCCGATTGTCGCCGCGCTCGCCTGGCTGCAAGGCACGCTGATGGGCAATGTCGCCACCGCAGTGGCGGTCATTGCGGTGGCGATGGTCGGGTTCATGATGCTCACCGGGCGGATGAACTGGCGCTTCGGCGCCACGGTGATTCTCGGCTGTTTCATCCTGTTTGGTGCGGCCAGCATTGTGGCAGGCATCCAGTCGGCGGCGAGCGTGGCGCGCTAGATGCTGGTCAAATCGCCTGTCTTTCGCGCGCTCACCCGACCGCAGATGTTTGGCGGGGTAACGTACAGTTATTTCATCATCAATGCTGCGGTCACAACCGAGGCGTTCCTCATCACCCGCTCCTTCTGGGCCCTGCCGGTCGCATTGGTTGTGCATGGTATCGGTTATCTTGCCTGCCTGCGCGAGCCGCGCATCTTTGATTTGTGGCTTACCCGGGTGAGTCGCTGCCCGCGCGTGCCGAACTGGAAGCGCTGGGGCTGCAACTCATACAGCCCATGAGGATCGCCCAATGACGTGGATCGGCCCCGCCGCATGGGCACGCAAGGAAGCCAGAGCGGGCGACCGGCTGCCCTATGCCGCGCACTGGAACGATCAGACCCTGCTGCTGCGCGATGGCGCACTGATGCAGACACTCAGCATTGGGGGCATCGCCTTTGAAACCGAGGATGCCGATCAGCTCAACCATTTGCTCGGCGTGCGCGAAATGATGCTGCGCACCGCGCTCGATGCCCGC
>JAGWQR010000066.1 GCA_028869975.1 Alphaproteobacteria bacterium
CACGCTCACGCGACAAACCACTGGTCAGTGCTATCCGCACCGCCTCCCGCTTGAACTCTTCCGAATGCTTGATCGTCATCTCGTCGGTCTCCTTGTTTGAGTGTTTAACTCTCAAGTGACCGGCACAAAACCGTTACAAGTTCATCGCGCTACCGCGCTCACCGTCTCGCCTTCGACAAAACTCTCGGCAACAATCGCCACTTTCTGTTCATGCGTCCTGCGCCGCCGCGCACCAGCACCCGTGAGAATCTCCAACCGCCGAACCGGCTGCGTGATAGGATCATGACCCGTCATCATGATAGCATTAGCACCTCTGTCTCAAAGAAGCGCCAACTCAACCATCAGACCGCCCCGCGCAAGGTGCCCCCAAAACAACGATTACTGATTATCGATCAAGTCACTCGCAGAAAAACGACACACCCAACTGACATATGTCCTCCATCGTCCCAGGCCTGTCATTAAACCTCGCGGGTATTTCGTGTGGCAGGGGAGTCAATATCCTAGGTGCCCTCTCCCATCCGCAATGCCGCAATGAACGCTTCTTGCGGGATGCTGACCGAGCCATATTCGCGCATCCGTTTCTTGCCCTCTTTCTGTTTCTCGAGTAGCTTGCGCTTGCGTGTGGCATCGCCGCCATAACATTTCGCGGTCACATCCTTCCTGAGGGCGGAAATGGTTTCGCGCGCGATCACCTTGGCACCAATCGCGGCCTGAATCGGGATTTTGAACATGTGGCGCGGGATGAGGTCTTTCAACCGCTCGCACATGTGCCGCCCGCGCGCATCAGCTGCCGCGCGATGGACGATCATCGAAAGCGCATCAACGGGTTCCGCATTGACCAGCACATTCATCTTGACGAGATCGCCCTGCCTATAGCCGATCTGGTGATAGTCGAAGCTGGCATAACCGCGTGAGATAGACTTGAGCCGGTCGTAAAAATCGAACACCACCTCGTTGAGCGGGAGTTCATAGGTAAGCTGCGCGCGGCCACCGACATAGGTCATATTCATCTGAATTCCGCGCCGATCCTGACAGAGTTTGAGGATGCCTCCCAGATATTCATCGGGCACATAGATGGTCGCCTCTATCCATGGCTCCTCGATGTGCGCGATCTTGACCGGGTCCGGCATATCGGCCGGGTTGTGTAGCGGCACCATCTCCCCATTGGTTAAATATACATGATAGACGACCGAAGGCGCGGTGGTTATCAGGTCAAGATCATATTCGCGGGAGAGCCGTTCCTGGATGATCTCGAGGTGGAGGAGCCCCAGGAACCCGCAGCGGAAACCGAAGCCGAGTGCGGCACTGCTTTCTGTCTCGAAACTGAAACTCGCATCGTTGAGGCGGAGTTTGGCGATGCTCTCGCGCAGTTTCTCGAAATCATTGGCATCGACCGGGAATAGCCCGCAAAATACCACCGGCTGCACTTCCTTGAAGCCTGGCAGGGGCGCGTCGGCAGGCTTTTTGGCGTCGGTGATCGTGTCGCCCACCCGGGTTTGCGCGACTTCCTTGATCTGCGCGGTGATGATGCCGACCTCGCCTGGGCCGAGTTCGCTTAATTGTTCCAGCTTGGGCCGCATACAGCCAACACGATCAACCAGATGGGTTGTTCCGGCCTGCATGAACTTGATCTGCGCACCCTTGCGAATCACACCATCGACCACGCGCACAAGTATGACGACGCCAAGATAAGGATCATACCAGCTATCGACCAGCATAGCCTTGAGCGGCGCGTGCGGATCGCCCTTGGGCGGCGGGATTTTCGTGACGATTGCCTCCAGTATTTCCGCAATCCCTATACCCGATTTGGCTGAAGTGAGTACGGCATCGGAAGCATCGAGCCCGATCACCTCCTCGATTTCAGCGCGCACTTTCTCGGGTTCGGCGGCGGGCAGGTCGATCTTGTTGATGACTGGCACAATCTCATGGTCATGCTCGATTGATTGATAGACATTCGCCAGCGTCTGCGCCTCCACCCCCTGCGCTGCATCGACCACGAGCAGCGCGCCCTCGCACGCGGCAAGACTCCGGCTTACCTCATAGGCGAAATCGACATGACCAGGTGTATCCATAAGGTTAAGTTGATACTGAACGCCGTCCTGGGCGGTGTAATCAAGACGCACTGTTTGTGCCTTTATGGTTATACCGCGCTCCTTTTCGATGTCCATTGTATCGAGCACCTGATTTGTCATTTCGCGCTCGGAAAGGCCGCCGGTAAACTGGATCAACCGGTCAGCCAGCGTCGATTTGCCATGATCGATGTGCGCTATAATGCTGAAATTGCGAATACGCTCTAGAGGAAATTTGCTCATATGCGCGTGACTTTAGCAGCGGCATCGCCGCTTGTCATGTCAGGGCCCTGGGTAAATTAAGACTTTGTTAGCGATTCAGGTGCATATTTGCGCACAGACCAGGGCATTGTGAAACCGTAGAGGAAACGGAGTTATGCCCCTAATCGCTCGCTCCTCGTTGTTTGAGGACCGGCGTCGCGCCGAACGTATCAGCGTTTCGATTCCAGCCAGTCTGCGTGACAGCAGCGGAATTCGCATGCGCGTGACGATTGATGAAATTTCAGCTACCGGTTTTCGATGCGAATATGTACGTCATCTGGAGGCAGATACGCTATTGTGGGTGACACTGCCCAGTATCGTGCCGCTACGGGTGCGTCCGGTACGCTTTAACGAATTCATCTATGCGTTTGAATTCGATATCCCACTGCATGAGGCTGTTGTTGATCATTTCGTGCAGAAATTCCGGCGGTGAGGCACATAGTGTTTGGTTGACTTGGGCACCGGGCCGGCATAAAGCCGCGCTAATTGCCCCGTCATCTAATGGTAGGATACCGGATTCTGATTCCGTTTGTCGAGGTTCGAGTCCTCGCGGGGCATCCATGAAAACTATTTGAGCAATACAAGCTCTTCGGCCATGCTCGGGTGGAGCGCGACTGTGTCATCAAATGCGGTTTTTGATAGCCCAGCCTTCACCGCAACCGCCGCCACTTGCAAGATTTCTGCGCTATCCGGTCCGATCAGGTGCATGCCGATAACGGTTTCTTCAGGCCCTGCCGTAATCATTTTATAGAGTCCGCGCTCATGCCGCCCGGCAACGACATTGCGCATTGGGCGAAAATCTGAGCGGTAGACATGCACTGCCTCGCCATGCGCAATGCGCGCCTCCTCCTCAGTCAGCCCCACGCCCGCAAGCGGCGGATTGGCAAACACCGCGCTCGGGATATGCGTATAATCGACCGTGCGGGGCATCCCGCCAAAGACTGTGTCGGCAAAGGCGTGCCCCTCGCGGATCGCGACTGGGGTGAGCTGCACCCGGTTGGTGACATCGCCAATTGCGTATATGCCGGGCACGGATGACTGGCTGTAGTCATCCACAACCACGGCACCGGCTTTGTCCAGCGCCACGTCCACTTCGGCCAGATCCAGCCCTTGCGTGTTGGGGACGCGCCCGGTCGCGAACAGCACCAGATCGGTACTGAACCGCCCTTGCGCGCCGCCATCGACGATCAGGCACTCATCATCACCGCGTGCAATGCCTTTGAGCGGGAAGTTGAAGCGCATATCCAACCCCTTGTCGCGGCTGATATGGACGAGCCGGTCAACCAGTTCGCAATCATAGCCGCGCAGCATCCGGTCGCCGCGCGTCACCAGCATCACCTGCACGCCAAAGGCATGGAGGATGCCGGCAAATTCATTCGCGATATAACCGGCACCCACGATGACCGCGCGTTGGGGCAGCTTATCGAGGTGGAAAATCTCGTTGCTGGTAATGCCCAGTTCCGCGCCGGGAATGTCGGGGATGGCGGGGCGGGCACCAGTCGCGATCAGGATATGCTTGGCACTTACCTCTTGCCCCGATGCAAGACGCACGCGGTTTGGCCCCGCCAGCGTGGCGCGCTCGGCAAAGATGGTCGCATGGTTGTGCTCAAGCGTCTGGGTGTACAGGCCTTCCAGTCGGGTCACATCCTTTTGCACCAGATCACGCAGGCGCGACCAGTCGAAGACCTTGCCCGTAATATCCCAGCCAAAGCCCACTGCATCGTGCAGATCTTCGGCGAAATGCGCGGCATAAACCAGCATCTTTTTGGGCACGCAGCCCCGGATGACACAAGTGCCGCCGACGCGATATTCTTCTGCCACGGCGACGCTCGCACCATGCTGCGCCGCTACACGCGCGGCACGCACCCCGCCCGATCCGGCACCGATGATGAACAGGTCAAAATCATGCGTCATGGCGTCATTCCAGCCCGGCTCTGGCCATCAGTGCTTCGGTGGATGGATCGAAATCACGCCCTCCGCTTGCCAGAGCCTTGGCCATTTCCTTGCCCAGCTCCACCCCGAACTGATCGAACGGATTGATGCCGAG
>JAGWQR010000067.1 GCA_028869975.1 Alphaproteobacteria bacterium
AATCCGCATCCAGTCACATTCCATGATGCCGGTCTCTTCGCGCGTCCACATCCGGCCATCGGGGTGCTGGCGCGGGCCGATCGCCGGGCCAAACACAATCGGCATCCGATAACGCGAACCGGGATTTATCTGGCAGGGCATGTTACCTCCTATTGTGTTCAAATCTGTCAGCTCAGGCTTGCTGGACGATGCGGTTTTCGATGGCACCCAGCCCCTCGATCTCAATCCGGCACACCTGCACCGGCTTGAACCAGTTCTGATCGACCGCCGCAACCCCCGACGGCGTGCCCGTAGTGATGATGTCGCCCGGAAACAATGTCATCACGGTGGTGAGATACTCGATCTGGTCGGCGATCTTGAATATCCGATCATTCGCGCGGCCACGTTGCTGCACCACACCATCTACTGTGGGTATCATCTCGAGTTTTTCAGGATCGGACGCCATCGCTTCACACATCAAAAAAACGGCATTCTTCATCTTCACTGAGATGTTTGACATCCCCACACATAGCACGATTTAAGACAAAAAAAAGACGGCTCCCAGAAGGGAGCCGTCTCAATTCAGAAGTCAATATAAAATTAGAAATCGACCTTGGCACCTACCCTGAAGTAACGGCCAATGAAGTTTGAGGTACCCCAAGCGGCGTTAAAACCACCTGTAAGGCCATATGTTGCTGCTGGATCATATGGGGGAGGATTGTTAAGTATGTCCAGAATATTGGCATACACTGAAAGATTCTTGCTAACCTTTAGATTTCCAGTCAAATCCATGCTGAACGTCGCATTGGCACGGCAGGCCTGCGGTGTCGACCCATCAGCGTAAGTAGGGGGAACGCCAAATCCGCTTGAAGAACCGCAAACCCCGGCAGTCCCACCATAGTCGGTAGCTGTAAGTTCATATCCGCTGGTATAGTAAGCGGTTAGGCTAATGCTCGACCCATCGTTGAACTGTAAAGTGTTGACCCAGTTTCCACGCCATTTTGGTGCGCCGGAGCAATTCGAAATGTTGCATGGGCTGAGCAGACCCGCATAGGGCTGAACGCTGCCATCTGCCTCAATTTGCTCCAGCTTAGCCAAATACGATGCTGTTGCAGTACTCCTCCATGTAAGTCCGGTATGGCCAATCTTGAAGTGTACATCCGCTGTAAAGTCCAAACCTGAGCCAATCTCTTGAGCAGCGTTCTGGAAATTCCCGGACACAGAGCCGATAAGAGGCTGTGCGTTAGGATTTTGAGAATCCGGCTGGCCAGGTACAACAGTAATCGTACCATTGTTGAAGCTCGTCTGCCCGTTGAGATAATATCCATTCAAAATGGCTGGAGTCAGCGGGGTCGGGATAATGAAATTACTGATCTTGGTGTGCCAATAATCCACAGTGAATGTGAACCGGGAGATTGGCTTGATGACGGCACCAACAGTGAATGATTCTGATTTCTGTGGCTGTAGCTGCGGATTGGCAGCGGCTGTCGTTCCCACAAAATAGCCGCCATTATAATAGCTTGCGTTGCTCGCATGAGCGGCACAGAATGCAGCATAAGTCGCGCAGTTGATATTCGAGAGCTGGAAGCCGGTTAACGGCAATGATGTATTGGCTTCGTTGAAGGTCGGCACTGCAAACCCCCTCGAATAGGTGCCACGGAGCTTTATCTGCTTAATCGGGGTAAATTCGGCTTCAAATTTCGGTGAAAAATTATCATAGGTGGCACCATAGCTCGAAGTATAATGGTCATACGAACCATCTGCCTTCACCCGCAAAGAACTCAAGATAGGTGCCGACACTTCATAAAATGCCGAAAATACACGCCGCGATCCATTCACGGCAAATGTGTTAATATTGTAATAGCGCGCATCCGGATTAGCTTCGTTCGGCCCGTTGGGCGTTGGCGCATTAACCGCTTCAAACCGGTAGGAACCGCCGACGGCAATATTAAGCATGCCACCAGGAAGCTTGAATACATCTTTATTAATAGTTCCCATAATCTGGGTCAAGCGCGAGCTATTCTGCACAACATCAGCCGGTGTTATAGCGTTCCATGCCGCAGCCGAGTTGGCATTTTGGTTGGCGAAATTAAAGGTGCCCTGCGCAACGGCATTCATCAGCCCTTGCAGATAGATGTCGCCAGTCTGCACCGTGGTCAGATCAATCCATGAGGTTGTACCCTCAATGTCATAGTCCCAGCCGGAACCGAAGTTTCCGCTAAGACCACCTGAAAAACGATAGGTCTTGGCGTCAGTCGACTCTGCAGTGACGGTGCTCGTCAACTCCTTGAGATGCGCAAGTTGACCCTGCGCCGCAAACGGATTGTTGGGGTTTAGTGTTCCGTTGGTGGCGTTACATCCGGTGCCTGTCAGATTGCCATTGCCATCAATTGCCCCCACACCTTGCGCGCACGTATAAACCGGCAGGTAAATGTTGTTGACAAACACCTGCGCGCCGCCTGGTGTAAAACCAGCCAGCGTAGTGCCGCCTGCATAACTGAGCGGATTGAATGTCTGGTAAGTCTTGGTTTCAAGATAATTGCCCATAATATAGACTTGCGCACGGCTGCCAATATCCTTGGTAAACCTTGCATTAAAGCCAGTGCGCTGAATGTCGGGCAAAAATTCTGAATATTCATTTTGAATATCTTGCTGACATGCAACAGCCGGCGCTGGGGTAGGCGTCTGAGCTTGTTGGGCCGCCGTTAGCGCGATGGGTGTGCCGGGTCCGCACCCGAGCGCGGGATTCAAAGCTTGATACGGCGCTGAGTCAAGCAGAGTGGCGGGATTGGTAGGCGCCACAAAACCAACCTGCGTTGAGCCAAACCCAGTTAAGGCTCCCGATGCCTGTATACCATTGATTATATTATTGGGTCCGCACGTCGTTGCTCCCGCAGCGGCAGTGCCCTTACCGTTCGAAATCCCGCAGAGACCACTACGATTGGCTGTGTTGTAAGGGTAGCCTCGTTGGCCCAGATATAACGGATCATTCTTCTGATATTCTGCATTGATGTAGAAATTATAGCCGTCACGTGAGAGTTTTCCCATGCCCCAAGTAGCATCAATTCGTCTTTCGCCAGCATCTCCCTGCTGCGAAATCGCATCAGACATATTGACGTGAAGCCCCTGAATCTCCTTCTTGATAATAACGTTGACAACACCGGCAATTGCATCGGCCCCATATGTGGCCGATGCGCCATCCTGCAGCACATCGATATTCTGTACGAGCGAATCTGGAATTGTGTTGAGGTCAACAATGTTACGGTAACCGTCATCAGCGAGCGGATAGTATGCGGTACGCAACCCATTGAACAGGGTCAGCGTATAACCATCATTGAAACCACGCAACGACACAGCTGACGCACCTGTTGAGAACCCACCCAGCGCGCCCCAGTTTGACCCTACGCTGCCTGCATTCGTTGCAGGAAGCAGTTGCAGTGCATCTGAAACCGTATCCTGACCGCGTTTCGCCAAGTCGTCCGCACTCAATGAAACGATTGGCGACGCTGTAGCCGCAGCCTTGTTCCTACTGATCGACCCCGTCACGACAATGGTTTCAACATTATCTACTTTGCTGACCTTGGCAGCCTTGGGTGTGGACGTAGCTGAATCCTGTGCCAGCGCCGGCGCTGCATAAAGCGCGGCCGCAAGTATGGTGCCGGCAAGTAGGCCCGAACGGATGGATTTCTGTGACATAATGCTTGTTTCCCTTATTCTTTAGCATCCCGCACGCACGCCCCCAAGCGCACCGACGAGCATTGACTCTTGTGTAGGCAAACGCCTCCGGCGGCGCAATCACCTGAACACCACATTAATATAAAATTACAGTGCTGTGACATTTTTGCCACTCTCTATAAACAATTATGTGTCGGGCCATGCACGCTGGCAAAAACTTTGTTCCCCTCTTGTTTTTTAGGAACATTTGCAATACATCGAGTCGCAGGCGTTGACTTGCGATACGCGGCAGCTAGGAGGAGCGGGCAAATGGTTGCACAACTGAAACTGATCGACGGGGAGCGTTCTGGCGCGATGATGGATCGACAAAAGGCACTTGAGGCCGCACTGGCGCAGATTGATCGCGCTTTTGGCAAAGGTTCGGCAATGAAGCTGGGCAGCCGTGAAGCGATGGAAATCGCCGCCGTTTCCACGGGGTCGCTGGGGCTTGATATTGCGCTTGGCATAGGCGGCCTGCCCAAAGGACGGGTGATCGAGATTTTCGGGCCGGAAAGCTCAGGCAAGACGACGCTGGCGCTCCACGCCATTGCCGAGGCGCAAAAGTGCGGGGGCACGGCGGCATTCATCGATGCCGAACACGCGCTCGACCCTGCTTATGCCAAGAAGCTGGGCGTCAATATCGATGAACTGGTGGTGAGCCAGCCCGATACGGGCGAGCAGGCGCTCGAAATCGCCGACACGCTGGTGCGCTCGAACGCGGTTGACGTGCTGGTGATCGATTCGGTGGCCGCACTGGTGCCACGCGCCGAAATCGAAGGCGAGATGGGCGACAGCCATGTCGGTTTGCAGGCGCGGCTGATGAGTCAGGCCCTCAGGAAGATTACCGGCTCGATCAGTCGCTCGAACTGCACGGTCATCTTCATCAACCAGATCCGCATGAAAATCGGCGTCATGTATGGTTCGCCGGAAACCACAACTGGTGGCAATGCACTCAAATTCTACGCGAGTGTTCGGCTCGACATCCGCCGCACCGGCCAGATCAAGGATCGTGACGATATTATCGGCAACACCACCCGGGTGAAGGTTGTCAAAAACAAGGTCGCCCCGCCGTTCAAGCAGGTCGAATTCGACATCATGTACGGCGAAGGCATTTCTAAAATGGGTGAGCTTCTGGACCTTGGCACCAAGGCGGGGATTATTGAAAAGTCGGGCTCATGGTTCTCTTATGATTCGGTGCGGCTGGGTCAGGGGCGTGAAAATGCCAAGCAGCACCTGCGCGACAACCCTGATACGGCGGCACGCATCGAGGCACTGATTCGTGGTAAGACCGATGCGGTGGGTGAAGCGCTGATGACCGGCGAGGATATGGAGGGGGATGCGTTCGAGTGACGCCGTGTGGCGTGATCGCTTGAGTTCCGGCACGGGCTTGCCTATTGCGATCCGATGACCTCGACCAACGATATTCGCCGCGCCTTCCTCGATTATTTTAAGCAGGAAGGCCATGCCCGCGTGCCCTCCGCACCGCTGGTGCCGCATAACGACCCCACCCTGATGTTCGTCAATGCCGGAATGGTGCCGTTCAAGAATGTCTTTACCGGACTGGAAACACGCCCCTATTCCACCGCAGTTTCGTCACAAAAATGCGTGCGCGCCGGCGGCAAGCACAATGATCTCGACAATGTCGGCTATACTGCACGGCACCATACTTTTTTCGAAATGCTCGGCAATTTCTCGTTTGGGGACTATTTTAAGGAGCGCGCGATCAGTCTTGCATGGACACTGGTCTCCAAAGAATGGGCGCTCGATCCTAACCGGCTCTGTGTCACGGTTTATCACACCGATGACGATGCCTTTGAGCTGTGGCGCAAAATTTCCGGCTTGCCCGAGTCCAAAATTATTCGCATTCCGACCAACGACAATTTCTGGTCGATGGGGGATACCGGGCCGTGCGGGCCGTGCTCGGAAATTTTCTGGGATCATGGTGCGCATATCCCCGGTGGGCCGCCGGGCTCGCCGGAGGAGGATGGCGACCGCTTTACTGAGATCTGGAACCTCGTCTTCATGCAATATGACCAGGCGGAGGGCGGTGAGCGCACACCCCTGCCCAGACCGTCGATCGATACTGGCATGGGGCTGGAGCGGATCGCGGCAGTATTGCAGGGCGTGCACGATAATTATGACACCGACACTTTTCGCGCGCTCATCGGCATGGCCGCAGAATGCGCCGGTGCCGACCCCGCCGGCCCGATGCGCGCCTCGTTGAGGGTTATCGCGGATCATCTGCGGGCTAGCGGTTTTCTTGTTGCGGACGGGGTGCTCCCCGCCAATGAGGGGCGCGGCTATGTTTTGCGGCGGATTATGCGCCGCGCCATGCGCCATGCGCAACTGCTTGGTACACGCGAACCGCTGATGCACAGGCTGGTGCCGTCGCTCGTCGCGGAAATGAGCAGCGCCTACCCCGAATTGCTGCGCGCGCAACCGCTCATCGAGGCGACGCTGCTCCAGGAGGAAACCCGCTTCCGCCAGACGCTCGACAAGGGGCTGCGACTGCTCGAAGACGCCACACATGCCCTCAAGCCGGGCGCCACACTGCCCGGGGCTGTCGCGTTCAAACTCTATGACACATACGGCTTCCCCTTTGACCTGACCGAGGATGCGCTGCGCACACAGGGGCTGTCGGTGGATCGCGCCGGATTTGATGCAGAGATGGCGCAGCAGCGTGCCGCCGCGCGCGCTGCCTGGAAAGGGTCTGGAGCCAATACCTCTGATGACATCTGGTTCGATATTGCCGAGCGCCATGGTGCGACTGAATTCATCGGTTATGGTGCGCAAGCGGGCGAGGGACTGGTCGTCGCACTGGTGCGGGATGGCGCGGAAATCAGCGCGGCCTGCGCGGGAGATACGGTTTCGGTCATCACCAATCAGACGCCGTTTTATGCCGAAAGTGGCGGACAGGTGGGCGATACCGGCACGCTATCTGGGGCGGGAGGGCTGGCAGCGCGCATCACCGACACGGCCAAGCTGCTCGGCAAACTCCATGCACACCAGACCCATATTGATGCCGGCACGTTGCACGTCGGGGATCGCATCCAGATGGCAATTGATGCGCCGCGCCGCGCCGCCATTCGCGCCAACCACAGCGCCACCCATCTGCTTCATGCCGCGCTGCGCAAGCGGCTGGGTGCACATGTTACACAAAAAGGGTCGCTTGTCGCGGCTGATCGGCTGCGCTTCGATTTTGCCCACCCGCAGGCCCTTGGCGCAGAGGATGTTGCGGCGATAGAAGTTGAGGTCAACGCGCAAATTCGTGGCAATACGCCTGTGACAACCCGGCTGATGTCGCCCGAGGATGCAATTGCAGCAGGCGCGATGGCGCTGTTCGGCGAAAAATACGGCGATGAAGTGCGCGTACTCGGCATGGGTTCGCTGGGGCATTCCGAGGGAGACACGCCCTATTCGGTCGAGCTGTGCGGCGGCACGCATGTCAATGCGCTCGGCGACATCGGCCTGTTCAGGATCATAGGTGAATCAGCGGTATCAAGCGGCGTGCGCAGGATCGAGGCGCTGACCGGCGCGGCGGCGTTGATGTATCTCACCCATCGCGAGGATCTGCTCAAGCGGGTCGCGGGCACGCTAAAGGCGGGTGTCGAAGATGTTCCGGCGCGCGTTGAAGCGCTGGTCGAAACCGGACGCCGGTTCGAGCGAGACCTTGCCGAGGCCAGGCGCGCGCTCGCGATGGCCGCTGACGGCGGCGCAAAAGTGACAGCGGCCGAGCAGGTCAATGGCGTGCAGTTTGTCGCGCAGATCCTGCATGATTTTGACCCGAAGGGGTTGCGCGGGCTGGTTGATGCCGCGCGTGAAAAACAGGGTGGCGACGGGATTTTCAGCTTTGTGGCGGTCAATGACGGCAAGGCCTCGCTGGTTGTCGGCGTTTCACCTGGCCTCCTCGGCACACACAACGCGACCGAACTGGTGCGCGCCGGGGTCGCGGCGCTAGGTGGGCAAGGCGGTGGCGGGCGTCCCGACATGGCTCAGGGCGGCGGGCCGGATGGCGCGCAGGCGGATGCTGCACTCGACTCCATCAGGGACATGATCCGCGCCACGGCATAAACACTGGCCGAATCAATTTTCTGCGATCCTTATTCGGTGTTTCCCCTTTACTAGAGGGGGTTCGGCACGAAATATTACAAGTTTTAACGACTCGCCGCACTCATCATCCACTTTATCCTGCAATGCATTGCAACGGGTTGCCTCCGCTCGCTGCTTCGGCAAGAGATGCTGCCGGGGTGGAGTAATGCTCCTGTAGATAGATGGATTTTGCAACGATGAGTGCGCTTAAGCGGATTCATACGGTGTGGGCCTTACGGCCAACGGTTAAGGATGAACATGGTTTTTGTTGAGAATTCGCGTTTGGCGCGCATACGTAAAATGTTTCGCACCAGAGATATTTTCATTCGTGATGGAGCCGAATTGCGCCGCGTGACGCTGACGCCACGCACGCAGTTGAGTGCGCTCGCAGGCGGCTTTCTCGGCATGATGGCGCTCATCGGTATGCCGCTGGCGGCGGCCGCAGAGGCCGGAAGTACAGGCGTGTTACCCTCCTTTGCAGGCAATGCCACGCAAACCGAACAGCGCGTTGCACATCTTCAGGCGGAAGTGCAGCAGATCAGGGTCAGCGTTAAGGCCCATGTCGCAATGCTAGACCGCCGCGATGCCCTGCTTGCCGCGATTATTGCCGGCAAGGGTGATGCAAACAAGCTGGCCGCGCTTGACGCGATTGAGGTTCCCGCTGCCCAGTCAAAGCTGGCGAGTGATGTGCGCGGGCCGCTGAATGCCACAGAAGCCAGGCAGCTTGCACTGGCGACCTCCGCACAAAATGCTATCGAGGCACGGGTCGCGCAGGCACAGGGTGCGCTCAACCGGCTCCATCTGGCACCGACCCGATTCAAGACGGTGCAGGGTGGTATGGGTGGACCTTATGAACCAGTAGACGAGAAAGCGATCGCTGCTGGCGAAAACAGCTTCCACAATCTTTTCCAGAGCTGGAAAAAACTCGACCAGCTCCAGCAGGGCAGCGCCGCCATACCGGCCATTCGCCCGGTAGACCGGGTGAGTTTCACGAGCAATTTCGGTGTGCGCACCGATCCATTCAATGGCCATCGCGCCATGCACGCTGGCGTCGATATTCCTGGTGCCTATGGCACCAACATCTATGCGACGGCCGACGGCGTGGTAAACCGCGCAGGCTGGGTCAACGGCTATGGTAACCTCGTGGAAATCAATCATGGCCGTGGCATCATGACCCGTTATGGTCATTTGTCCTCCTTTGTCGTTGCAGCGGGACAGCGTGTCACACGTGGTCAATTGATTGCTCACATGGGTTCAACCGGGCGCTCGACCGGCAACCATCTTCATTATGAAGTGCGGATTGACGGCAACGCGGTGAACCCGGTGCCCTTCCTGCAATCGAGCGATTATCTGATGGCGTTGCAGCTATCCGCAACGCCGCGCGGCCAGAAGGTTGCAATGGGCGGGCCGGAAGAGTCCGCCGACTGATCCATTCCCCAAAATAATTGTGAGAGGGTGCGCGCCGGTGGAGAATACTCCATCGGCGCAGGCCTTTTTGCGCAACTTGGTCCAGGCTGTCCAAGGCATTGGCACGACGTTTGCCCGATCTCACCATCCCTTCGATACGCCCGGATTTTATTCTCAGGCCATTGCACCGGCTGATTGCAAGCCGCATATATGGGCTCAGGAGGCGTTTATGACCGACACCGCACTCGCAAATGCCACTGCCCAGATCATCGATACCTGTGCTGTTGCGCCCGTGATTCACGCCTTTTTCGATCAGGAGACCTATACGGTTTCCTATATTGTGTCGGACGCCGAGACCAAACGCGCCGCCATTATCGATTCGGTGCTCGATTATGATGCGGCGTCGGGCCGCACGACCACCCTCTCCGCTGATGCAATGATCGCACATATTGCCGAGAAAGGCTTGGCAGTCGATTGGCTGCTCGAAACCCATGCCCATGCCGATCATCTCTCCGCTGCACCCTATCTGCAACAGAAACTGGGTGGCAAAATCGCGATCGGCGCGGACATCACGACCGTGCAAAATGTATTTGGCAAAGTGTTCAACGCAGGCACAGAATTTGCGCGCGATGGCAGCGAGTTCGACAAATTGTTCAACGATGGCGATCAGTTCAGCATCGGCACGCTGAACGTGACGGTGCTGCATGTGCCGGGGCACACCCCCGCCTGCATTGCCTATGTCATCGGCGACGCGGTGTTTGTCGGCGATACGATGTTCATGCCCGATTATGGCACCGCACGCGCTGATTTTCCTGGCGGTGATGCGCGCCAGCTCTTCCACTCGATGCGACGCATTCTGGCGCTGCCGCCCGCAACGCGCCTGTTCATGTGCCACGACTACAAGGCACCGGGGCGCGATTATTATGCGTGGGAGAGCACGGTCGGCGATGAACGCGCGCACAATGTTCACGCCCATGACGGCATCAGCGAGGACGCATTCGTCAAGATGCGCACCGATCGTGACAAGACACTCACCATGCCGCGCCTGATTCTGCCATCGGTGCAGGTCAATATGCGCGCCGGGCATCTGCCACCTGCCGAAGAAAATGGGGTGACATATCTCAAGATCCCGGTAAACGCGCTCTAAGTCACAGCGTTCCGCTCTACCGCGAAAGACAACATCATGCTTGATCTGCTGCACCTGATGATCGGCGCGTTCAGTGGCGCGCTGGTTGGCTTTGCGCTGGGTCTGGTGGGCGGGGGCGGATCGATTCTGGCTGTGCCGCTGATGGTGTATCTGGTTGGTGTCCACGATCCGCACATGGCGATTGGCACCTCGGCTTTTGCGGTGGCGGCCAACGCCGCAATCGGCCTGTCCAATCATGCCCGAGCCGGCAATGTCTTGTGGCGGTGCGGTGCCGTGTATGCGGGGGCTGGCGTGCTGGGTGCTTTTATCGGCTCAACGCTGGGCAAGGCGTTTGACGGGCAGCGCCTGCTTTTTCTGTTTGCACTGGTGATGGTGGTTGTCGGCGTGCTGATGCTCAAGCGGCGCAAAAGCCAGGGCGTGGCCAATGCGCAATGCACGCGCGAAAATGCGCCAAAGGTGCTGGGCTATGGGCTGGGCACCGGCTTGTTTTCCGGCTTTTTCGGGATCGGGGGCGGCTTTCTGATCGTGCCCGGTCTGATCGCTTCCACAGAAATGCCAATGCTCAACGCGGTGGGCACGTCGCTGGTTGCCGTGACTGCCTTCGGGTTGACGACCGCTTTCAATTATGCGCGCTCGGGGCTGGTCGATTGGGCGCTGGCGGCCACCTTCATTACGGGCGGAGTGCTTGGCAGCCTGGCAGGAACGCGCGCGGCGAAGCATCTTTCGCGGGGAGATGGCACGCTCAACACCGTATTTGCCGTGCTGATATTTGTGGTCGCCGCTTATATGCTCTTCAAAAGCGCCCATGCTCTGTGATAGGCTATGACCATGAGACTTTTTTTTATCACCGCGCTCGCCCTCTTCGCCCTGACGGGGAGCGCCCATGCCGCCCCTGCGCCACATATGGCAGAAACCAGCTTTGATCAGCTCGCGCAGCCGCTTCCGTTGCCCTATAATGAACATGCCGATGCCCGTAAGGATATCGCTGCAGCGCGGGAGGCGGCGCGACTTGGCCACAAATTGCTGCTCATCGACTTTGGCGGCAACTGGTGCCTTGATTGCCGGATTCTGGCGGGGACGATACGCCTGCCCGATCTCGCACCGTTCGTCGCGCGCCACTATGTTGTGGTAACGGTTGATGTGGGCCGCTTTACCAAAAATCTTGATCTCACCAAATATTATGGGCTTGGCGCGCGCCCTGAAGGTGTGCCGGCGCTGGCTATTCTCGATCCGCAGACGGGCAAACTGCTCAACCCCGGCCATGGCACCGCGCTGTCCGATGCGCGCTCGATGACACCGCAGGCGCTGGCCGACTGGCTGGCGCAATGGACGCATTGACCGGTTGAAACCCATGCGCGCCATCCGCATATAACCGGCATGTCTGACCCCTATACAACCCTTGGTGTGGACAAATCCGCGAGCGAGACCGACATCAAAAAGGCCTATCGCAAGCTGGCGAAAGCGCTGCACCCCGATACCAACAAGGACAATCCGAAAGCGGCCGAGAAATTCTCGAGTGTGACGGCGGCCTATGACCTGCTTTCCGACAAGGAGAAGCGCGCAGCCTTTGATCGCGGCGAGATTGACGAAAATGGCCAGCCACGCGGCTTTGCAGGCTTTGGCGGTGGCGGTGCAGGCGGCAATCCCTTTGGCGCCGGTTTTCAGGGCGGGCCTGGCGGCGCGCATTTTGAGTTTAATGGCGGCCAGATTGATCTGGGCGATATTCTTGGCGGCATGTTCGGCGGTGGCAGCGCGCGCGCGCAGGCGCGTGGCAATCCGTTCGGGCGGCAGGCCCCACCGCCGAAGGGCGGCAATATCGCCTATACGCTCGCCGTCGCCTTCGAAGATGCCGCCAGTGCCAAGCCGCAGCGGATCACGCTCGCCGATGGCAAGACCATTGACCTCAAACTCCCTAACGGCGTTGAGACCGGCACGCAGATGCGCCTGAAAGGCAAGGGGCAGGCCGGGCCGGGCGGCGCGGGCGATGCCGTCGTCACCATCGAGGTCAAGCCACACCGTTTCTTTACCCGTGAAGCGGATAATGTCCGGCTTGATCTGCCGATTACACTCGACGAGGCGGTGCTGGGCGCTCAGGTCAAGGTGCCGACGGTCGATGGCGCGGTGATGCTGAGCATCCCCGCCGGCTCCACTTCGGGCAAGCTGATGCGCCTGAAGGGCAAGGGCTTCACCGCCAAATCGGGCGCACGCGGCGACCAGCTTGTGCGCTTGCTGATCGATCTGCCGGTAGAGGACGCTGCACTTAAATCCTATGCGCAAAGCCATCGTGACACGCGCAATCCGCGCGCCAGCCTCGGTGTCTGATGGATCGCGCCCCCCTTTCGCCCGAGGCAAGACGGTGGGGGCGCGGCATTGCCGATGCAGACCGGCTGCACACGACGCGGGCCGTTGTGCGGCGGGTGTTCAGCGGCGTTATCCATGATGGCACGATCCATGCCGGCAACCTCGCCTATCTGAGCTTGCTCACATTGTTCCCGTTCATCATTGCGCTTGCCGCGATTGCGCGGCTGTTCGGCCAGAAGCAGGACATCGCAAAAACCGTAACCGATCTGCTTAGTGCACTGCCGCACCAGATTGCACACATTCTCACCCGCCCGATCCATGATGTGCTGCACGCCCGCACCGGCCATCTGCTGCTGCTGGGCGGGCTGTTGAGCCTGTGGACGGTGGCGAGCTATGTCGAAACGCTACGCGACATATTGCAGCGGGCCTATGGCGTAACCAGCAGCACCCCTTTCTGGCATCAGCGGCTGCGCGGACTGATTCTGAGCTTCACGGCAATCATCCTGCTGATGACCGGCTTTGCCACGCAGGTTGTTATCGCTGCAGTCGAAGAATTTGTGTTTCATCTGTTTCCGCTGGCGAAAAGCGCACTCCACTGGCTGCAAATCACCCGGCTGTTGCCGTCGGCGCTTGTGTTTCTGGCGCTCTACCTGATTTTCTGGACACTGACCCCGCAGCGCTATCGCACGCGTGGCACGCCCAAATGGCCGGGCGCGCTGTTTGTCATGCTCTGGTGGTTCGGGGTAATGCAGATGCTCCCGGTTGTGCTCGATCTGCTCAATGGCGACACCTTGACTTATGGCGGGCTGGCGGGGGTGATTATCACGCTCATTTTTTTCTGGTTCATTGGTTATGGGCTGGTGATTGGCGCGCACTTGAATGCGGCACTAGCCGAACCGCGTGCAGTTAGTCTAAAGACAGATGCGGGCGGGGCCGAAATGGAGGAAGAATGTCTGGGTTGATGCCAAATAATCTCATGGCGGGCAAGCGCGGGCTGATTATGGGGCTCGCCAATAACCGCTCACTCGCCTGGGGTATTGCCAAGAAGCTGCACGAGGCCGGGGCTGAAATGGCATTTTCCTATCAGGGTGAAGCGCTGGAAAAACGCGTGCGCCCACTCGCCGAGGAATTGGGCAGCGACTTCCTGATTGATTGCGACGTATCGGACATGGCCGCGCTCGACAAGACATTCGAGGTGCTCAAGGTGCGCTGGCCGACGATAGATTTCGTCGTTCACGCCATCGGCTTTTCTGACAAAATGCAGCTTCGTGGCCGCTATTGCGACACGAGCCTCGACAATTTCCTCAATACCATGAACATCAGCGTCTATTCCTTCACCGCGATTGCGCAGCGCGCCGCCGCGATGATGCCGCATGGTGGCGCACTGCTCACGTTAAGCTATTATGGCGCGGAAAAAGTCGTGCCCCATTATAATGTGATGGGCGTGGCAAAGTCTGCGCTCGAAACCAGTGTCAAATATCTCGCGGTTGATCTGGGGCGTGACAATATCCGCGTTAATGGCCTGTCGGCGGGCCCGATCAAGACACTGGCCGCCTCGGGCATCGGCGACTTCAACCTGATCCTGAAATGGAACGAGCTGAACGCTCCGCTCAAACGCAATGTCACGATCGAGGATGTCGGCGGCGCGGCGCTCTACCTGCTGTCCGACCTCGCCAGTGGCGTGACCGGCGAAACCCACCATGTCGATGCGGGTTATCATGTCGTCGGCATGAAAGCCGAAGACGCGCCGGATATTGCGCTGGCATGAGCTACAACAGTTTCGGCCATAGTTTCCGTTTTTCCACCTGGGGCGAATCGCACGGGCCGGCGATTGGCGCGATTGTTGATGGCTGCCCGCCCGGAATCGCCCTGAGCGAAGCCGACATCCAGCCCTTTCTTGATGCGCGCCGCCCCGGCACCTCGCGCTTCACCACGCAGCGGCAGGAGCCGGACGAAGTGCGCATCCTCTCGGGCGTGTTTGAAGGCAAGACGACCGGCACACCGATCAGCCTGATGATCGAGAATGTTGACCAGCGCTCAAAAGATTATTCCGAAGTCGCTAAAGCCTACCGCCCCGGCCATGCCGATTACAGCTATGACACGAAATATGGCTTGCGCGATTATCGCGGCGGCGGGCGGAGTTCGGCGCGCGAAACCGCCTCGCGCGTGGCGGCGGGGGCAGTGGCGCGGCTCGTCATCCCCGATATAAAGATAAGGGCTTATGTGGTTGAAATCGGCGGCGATGCGATTGATCCGGCGCATTTCGACGCCGCGCAGATCAGCCAGAACCCCTTCTTCTGCCCCGATGCCAAGGCCGCCGCACGCTGGGAGGCGCTGGTGGATAATGCGCGCAAATCCGGTTCCTCATTGGGCGCGGTGGTGGAGTGCGTGGCGGAAGGCGTGCCCGCCGGATGGGGCGCGCCGCTCTACATGAAGCTCGACGCGCAGCTCGCCAGCGCGATGATGGGGATCAACGCGGTCAAAGCGGTTGAAATCGGCGATGGCCTTGGCGCTGCGCGGCTGCGCGGCGAACAAAATGCAGATGCCATGCGGCCCGGCAAAGATGGCAATCCGCACTTTCTCGCCAATCATGCCGGCGGAATTGCGGGGGGCATCTCAACCGGTCAGCCGGTGGTGGTGCGCGTGGGGTTCAAGCCGACCTCATCGATCCTTACGCCCGTTGAGACCATCGACCGGGCGGGCAACGCCACCGACATCGTCACCAAGGGGCGGCATGATCCGTGTGTCGGCATTCGCGGCGCGCCGGTGGTCGAGGCGATGATGGCGCTGGTGCTCGCAGACGCAAAACTGATGCACCGGGGGCAGTGCGGCTAAGCAAAATTCTGTAAACCCGGCGGATGAATACGCGCCGGCCTGATTGACCCCGCTCGGACAAAAGCTATACTCGGTGCTGATAAGGAGAGAGACCATGCGCAAACCAATCATAATCTCGCTGTTGGGTGTACTCGCGTTCAGCGGCGCAGCCGAAGCCCGCACCCACAGGTGGCAACGTGTCACCGACAAGCATGGGCAGCCTGCGTGCCGCCAGAAAGACACGACCGTGGAAACGGTCGCGGGCGGGGTTGGCGGCGCACTGCTCGGCAATATGATCGCGGGTCATGGCAATCGCCGCGTGGGCACAGTCATTGGTGCGGCTGGCGGCGCCGCCGCAGGCCATGCGTTCGCACGACGCAAACGGCACAACTGCCCGAATTAGGGACATCATTCGAGCTGCGGATAGGGAGTTTCGTCAAGCGCAGTAGGACACACCCCCATGAAATCGTTTGTTTTTAGCCCTGTCCTACGTTTGTGCTACCTGGTGCGCGCACCCCCAATAGGACGCTGAAAACAGTCTTAGAATGGCATTACGGGGCTATTGCGTCTCGGGGGTAACTTTCAATCACACCCCTTGCCCCCTGCCCGGCTTCGCGCTACAGCGGCGCTTTAATGACATCGGCAGAATTCTTCCCGCACCGGCACCTACTCGGCATTGCTGGTTTGCAGCCGCACGAGATCATGTTCCTGCTCGATGAGGCCGAGCAATGGGTTGCGCTCAACCGCCAATCCTCGAAACATGATGACCGGCTTGCCGGACTGACCCAGATCAACGCTTTTTTCGAGAACTCGACGCGCACGTTGCTGAGCTTCGAAATTGCCGGCAAGCGGCTGGGCGCGGATGTGGTCAACATGCATATCGCGCAATCGAGCGTGAAGAAAGGCGAGACGCTGATCGACACCGCGATTACCCTGAACGCGATGCGCCCGGACGTGATCGTGATCCGGCATGGATCATCTGGTGCGGTCGCGCTGATCGCCGACAAGGTGGATTGCCCGGTGCTCAATGCGGGCGATGGCACCCACGAACATCCGACGCAAGGCTTGCTCGATGCGCTTACCATCCGCCGTCACAAGGGGCGGATTGCCGGCTTGAGCGTGGCGATTTGCGGCGATATTCTCCACAGTCGGGTGGCGCGCTCGAACATCATCTTGCTGACCAATCTGGGTGCGCAGGTGCGGGTGGTTGGCCCGCCGACTTTGCTGCCGCCCGCGCTCGATGCGCTGGGAGTGGAAGCGTTTACCGATATGGATGCCGGGATTGCGGGCGTAGATGTCGTGATGATGCTGCGCCTGCAAAATGAGCGCATGGACGGGGCCTATGTGCCAAGCGCCCGCGAATATCATGCACTGTGGGGGTTAACACGAGAGAGACTGGCGGGGGCGGCGCCGGATGCGCTCGTCATGCACCCTGGGCCGATGAACCGGGGCGTTGAGATTGCGAGCGATGTTGCCGATGATGTCAACCGGAGCGTGATCGCCGAGCAGGTCGAGATGGGCGTGGCGGTGCGCATGGCCTGCCTCGATGTGCTGACGCGGGGGAGGCGGGGCCGATGAAACCGGTCGCACCCCTCCATATCAAGGGCGGTTCTCTCGTGATGTCGAGCAGCAACACATGCGGTGATCTGCTGATTTCCGGCGACCGGATTGCGGCTGTGGGTTCAGTTGATGCGCCTGAGGGAGCCGAGGTGCTCGACGCCAGCGGCTACCACGTCGCGCCGGGGATTGTCGATCTTGGTGTGTTCTGCGTCGACAAGCGCGCGTGCATCGCAGGCGGGATTACGCGGATCGGCCTGATGCCCGATCTCAATCCCCCGCTTGACGATCCGGGGCTGGTGCAGCGCGCCGCGCTTGCGGCCAAGCCCGATCTGTGGGTGCATCCGATTGCTGCCGCAACCAAGGGCTTGCGCGGCGAGGAGCTGGCGGAAGCTGGCCTGATGCGCAAGGCGGGCGCGAAAGCGGTATCGACCGGGCGCGGCTGGATTGCGGACATGGCTCATACTCTTCGCTTCGATCCATGTGGCGAGATCGGCGGCAACGTAGCTGGGCCCATTGTCTGACAGCAACTTTGGCTTGTGCAGGACATGGGCTTGATCGCAGCCAGAGGCGGTTAGGGCCAGTTCC
>JAGWQR010000068.1 GCA_028869975.1 Alphaproteobacteria bacterium
CGTCGGCGGGTGCAACCCCTTTGCATAAATACGCGACAGCCTTTTCGAGATTGGACTGATAGAGCGCCGCGTTCATTTCGTGCGTATCGACAAGCGGCCCTATTGGCCTTGTGCGCCGGACTGTGCCAGGCTCGTATTTGCCAGCGGTATGTTTTAGCCACTTTGCAAAGAAAGGTTGCGGGTTTCCCCAGTAAAATCAATGGGTTAAGTACGTGGCCATCCGGTCAATTTTAGGATGATCAGAATTTTAGAATGGTAGATTTAGACCGCTGAACTTTATCAAGCTGACTCATAGATCGACGCCATTTCAGGTTTCGCATCAAGTGTGCGCCGCAAAAATGTGGGTCTGCAATTCCGCCTGTAATGGCTCCAGCCAGGGCGCGTAATGCCGCCATTGCTCCATGCTGTCGCGGAAGATGGGCTGGCGCACCTGCTCGGATGAAGGAGTACGCACGCTGCGCTTCGATTTATGGAAATCAACGCACGCCTGCTCAAACGGCAGGCCACAATAATCGAGAATGCGTCGCACTTCGCGCTCCAGATTGTCGATGACATCCTCATGCTGCACACGCAGCACGCGGCCGGGCAGCACCGCATCCCAATGCGCCATCAGCTCAACATAGGTGCGGTAGTAGCGGGCAATATCCTCGATCGAATAGGTGAATTCCTGCCCCTGCGCGAACAGTTGCTTCAAATTGGAAAAGCAGCAGGCCATCGGCGCGCGCCGGGCATCGATGATCTTGGCGTTGGGCAGGATGAGGTGAATGAAGCCGATATGGCGGAAATTATTGGGCATCTTGTCGATAAAGCGCGGTGTGCCGGTGCGATAAACCTGCGTATCGGCCAGGTAGCGCGTGCCAAGCGCGCGCGCATCATCGGCGCTCAGGTCGGCAAGCGCGCCGGGGTAGCGTGGATTGTCGAGGTCGGGGTCGCGTCCGTTCAGCGCAATCACCATGCGCTGGATGTCGATCAGCTCCTGCGTGCCCTCAACCGCGCTGTGGGAGGCGAGAATCTGCTCGATCAGGGTTGAGCCCGCGCGCGGCAGCCCGACGATGAAGATCGGGTCGGGCGCGGGATCACCCCAGCCGTGCCGCGCGGCGAAAAAGGCGGGGGTGCAGACTTGGCGCTGCAAGCGCGTATTGGTCTCCATAATCTCGGGCCGGTATTTGCTGTTCTGCCGTTGCAGCGCATTGCCTTGTGCATAATAATGCCAGCTTTGCTCATAATCGCGCGCATCCTCCAGCGCCTTGCCGAGCGCGAAGGCGAGGTGCACCCGGTCGATTTCCGCGACATCGGTCCGCGCTTCCTGCGCGCGCATGGCGGCAATGTCGTCCGCCGAGAAGCGGTAGGTTTTCAGGTTGGCCAAACTCCACCACGCATCGCCAAAATCGGCACGGCGGGCAATGGCGCCCCGATAGGTGACAATGGCCTCATCCAGCCGCCCCACCGTCTTGAGCGCATGGCCCAGCCAGAGATAGATATCGGCGTCGTCGGGCTGCTGCGCGATCATCGCCTGATAGAGCGCAATCGCCGCGTCGTGCCGCCCACTCCCGCCGGCGATGGTGGCGGCGAGCGCCTGATAATCAAGATTGCCGGTGTCATGCGCCTGCAACCGCGCGACTTCCGCCTGTGCCGCCCCATATTTCTGGCGTTTCACCAGCACTGTGGCATAATCGAAGCGCGCGGCATGATGATCGGGCACCAAGGCGAGCACACCGCCAAGCAGCGCCTCGGCATCATCGAGCACATCATAATGCAGCGCGATTTTGGCGAGCAGCCGCATCGCTTCCGGATGATCGCCCTCCCGGAGCAGAAAGGCGCGGATCATCTCTTCGGCGGGCTTGATGTCCCCATCGGCGAAGAGCGCGGTCGCCTGCACAACCTCCGTCGGCAGCGCCGCGAGTGTCGCAACATGCGTGGCGGCCATGGCTGTGTTGGTCTGATCGCCGGTCAGCCGGTAGAGGCCTTCGAGCATATGCCAGCTTGCCGGCAGCGCCGGGTTGAGATTAACCGCCTTCAGGAGTGCCCCAATCGCGGCGGGCGCTTGCCGGAGCGCAACATAGCACAGCCCCTTTTCCTGGTGCAGCAGGCTGAAATCGGGGTATTCCACCTCAAGCTGTGCGAGCACCGCAAGCGAATCATCGGTGCGCTTATCAAGGCGCAGCCTGCGCGCCTTTTGCAGCACTGCGTCGCGCTGATCGGTGAAGGGGGTATCCACAGGACGCCCCTTCACCGACTTCATGACAATTTCATGACAGCCCGGGTTTGGCGGTTAGAACTTGCTGCCGATCCTCACCCCAAATACGAGGGGGCGCACCGGCACTTCGGTCTTGATATATTGGGTGGACGAGGTGAAGGTCGAGGCGTGGCTGTTGGTCAGGTTGCTGCCGAAAATCTGGAACGACCAGTTATCCTTGCTGAACCCGATCGCCGCATCGAGAAGCGCATAGCCCGGCATCCGGTAGCGCAGCAGCGTCGTGCCCGGTATGGTTGTGCCATTGGGGCCGGGGTTGACCTGCGGCACATTGACCACATCGCCCGAAGTATAGGTGGCGGGTTGGTTATATTCGGCGCTGTTATACACCACACCCGCCTGCACAAACGCCTTCATGCCATGATCGACCACCCAGTTATAGCGGGCGCGGACATCCCCCTGGAAATGCGGGGCGAAGGCCGCCACCGTGCCCGGCGCGCCGAACGGATTGTTAAAGGCAATGTTGGTGCCGGTCTGTTTGGAATAGACCTGCGTAATGCACTGGCCATTGGTCGGGCTGCCCGCAATGTTGCTGATAAAGCAGGGCGAGTTGGTCTGCACATTGTCGTTATACGAGAGTGATCCCTGGATGGTCAGTGCCGGGATCGGACGCCCGATAAACTGCAATTCCGCGCCCTTGACCCGGTAATTGGGGCCGTTGACCGCAAAGCTTGTATTCCCTAGGCCCGCC
>JAGWQR010000069.1 GCA_028869975.1 Alphaproteobacteria bacterium
ACTCGGCATTGGCCGCCCCTCGACCTATGCGAGCGTATTGCAGGTCATCAAGGATCGCGATTATGTCCGCACCGAGAAGAACCGCTTTATCCCGAATGAGAGCGGGCGGCTGCTGACAGCGTTTCTTGAGCGGTTTTTTACCCGTTATGTCGCCTATGATTATACCGCACAGCTTGAGGAAGAGCTGGACGAGATTTCGGACGGCAAGGCGCAATGGCAGGCGGTGCTTGAGTCGTTCTGGCGCGATTTCAAACCCAAAACCGCCGAGGTGATGGACTTCAAACCCTCGGAAGTCACAGCACAGATCGATGAATTCCTGGCACCTTACCTCTTCCCCGACAAGGGTGACGGCAGCGAGCCCCGTCTGTGCCCCAAATGCGGTGCGGGGCGCTTGTCGTTACGCGGCGGGCGCTATGGCGCGTTCATCGCCTGCTCGAATTATCCTGAATGCAGCTTTACCCGCAAATTCGCGCAGGCAGGCGGAGCAGATGCAGGCGAAAATGAGGGGCCACAGGTGTTGGGCCAGCATCCCGAAACCGGCGCGGACATTAGCCGCAAATCAGGGCGCTTCGGGCCATATGTCGAAATGGGCGCGGGCAAAGAGGCGAAACGCGCGAGTATCCCCAAAGATGTGCCCGCCGAGGATTTCGGCCTGGACTGGGCGGTGAAGCTGCTCGCGCTGCCGCGCACGATTGGCAATCACCCCGAATCGGCCAAGCCCATCACCGCCAGCATCGGCAAATATGGGCCATATCTGGCGCATGACGGCAAATATGCGCGCCTCGCCTCAACCGCTGAAGTGTTCGACACGGGGATGAACGCGGCGGTCGCGAAACTCGCCGATGCTGCAAACGGGGCCGGGCGGGCACGGCGCGCCTCAACCGAGCCACTCAAGCTGCTGGGCCAGAACCCCGATGGCGCGGAGATCAAACTGATGGACGGGCGCTTCGGGGCTTATGTCACCGACGGCACCACCAACGCCACATTGCCGCGCGGCACAGATCAGGCGACGCTCACGCTGGAAGCCGCACTCGAACTGATCGCCGCGCGCGCCACCA
>JAGWQR010000070.1 GCA_028869975.1 Alphaproteobacteria bacterium
CGCCGCAGCGCGCGGAGGACGCTGACTTCGTGCAGGCCGATCGCATCGCCGATCGTCTTGCAGCTCGGCCACGCGCGACCGCCTTCGTCATTCTCGTTGAAATATTCAAACTTTCCGACAATTTTCAGATTCGACATCGGCTCGACAAGCAATTTGGCGCGCACGCCATATTTGTCTGAATCGTTCGAGCCATCATCAATATAGCCGTTCCGTTTCTCGCGGAATGCGGCGACACGCAGCGCTGCGCTGTTCCCCAGTGGAATATTGAGCGCGCCTTCTCCACGACCCAGATTATAATTACCCAGTTGCGCCCGCACATCCATCGATAGCATGCCCAGCACCGGATCTTTGGTGATTACGTTGATTACGCCACCTGTGGCATTGCGGCCATAGAGCGTCCCCTGCGGCCCGCGCGCCACTTCAACCCGCTCGATGTCAAAGCCGCCCGCTTGAAGTGATTCGGTGCGGCCATCATAAACGCCGTCCACCATCAGCGCGACCGAAGAGTCGGCAAAGGTTGGATCAATCGATGAGCCGACCCCGCGAATATAGACCTGCGCCCCTTGCGCGAATTCCTGAATCTGCACACCCGGAACAGTGCGCAGCACATCCTCGTAAGAATTTTCAGCTTTGTTGGCGATGTCTTGGCCTGTGACGACGCCAACCGCAAAGGGCGTTTTCTGCACGGTCGATGTCTGCTTTGCCGCTGTGACGATGATGTCGCCTCCCCGATCAATTTGGTCGGGGACGGTGGCTTTCTGAGCCTGTGTTGCACCGGAAAGCGTTACTGCAACCGCTCCCAATGCAGAGGTAAAAAAAATAGATGCCTTCATATATGCTCTCCCGACTTGTTTTTATTCAATTGCAACCGCTCCCACTTTCATGAAAAGAACACAAATCAATTTTATAGAGACATATATATTGACAAGACAATATCAGTGGTGGGTTCCATCCCGCCCAATTCCCGGTAAATGAGCAGCATGCCGGGAGTCCTCAAACCCAGCCGCCGCCCTACCGGAAGCGATGTCGCCCGGCTCGCGGGCGTGTCAAAATCGGCGGTGTCGCGTGCCTACACCGGGGGCGTGGTGTCGGAGGACGCCAAGATCAAGATTCAGGAAGCGGCCGCAGCGCTCAAATACCGGCCCAGCCACACTGCCCGCTCGCTCACCACAAGCCGGACTCGGCTGATCGGGGTCGCGGTCACCTATCTCGACAACCAGTTCTATCCGGAGGTGGTGCAGACGCTAGCGGACCGGCTGGCGGCGCTCAATTACCGCATCGTCTTGTTCATCACGCATGGCGATGAGAATCTTGATCCGGTGCTTGATGAAATTTTGAGCTATGGAGTCGATGGCGTGGTATTTGCCTCGACCAGCCGATCGGCGCGGATCGCGGTCGAATGCAAGGACGCCGGGGTACCGGTGGTAATGTTCAACAATATCGACCCGGACGTGCCGGTCAAATGTATTACCGCCACCAATGACATTGGCGCGCGCGCGGCCGCTGCGTTTCTGGTCGCGGGGGAGCATCAACGCTTCGGGATCATCTCGGGACTGGCCGACAGCTCGACAAGTATCGAGCGTTGCCGGGCATTCAGCGCGGAAATCTGCGCCGCAGGTTTTACACCGCCACGCCAGGTTGAGGGATATTATACTTTTGACGGCGCGGTGCAGGCGAC
>JAGWQR010000071.1 GCA_028869975.1 Alphaproteobacteria bacterium
AGCGCCACCGGAAAGCCGATGATGAGGCACAGCAAGGTCGTCAGCCCCGCAATCAGCAGCGATTTGGCGAGGATGCCAAGATAAATCTGCTGCACACTGCGGCCATAATTATAGAATGAACCGTCAATCACGATCCGTGTCTGATCCACGGTATGGCCAAAACTATACGCCCAGATAATCAGCATCGGGATGAGGAAGAACGCAACGAGCCAAAAGGCGGAAGGGCCGAAGCTCGCCCAGAACGGGCCAGGCGCGCGGGCAACCGGCTCAGCCATTCGCCAGGTACCAGTCATAATCAAGGCTCGGGACAGCCGCGAAGAAACGATCCTGCTCGGTGCGCTTCACAATCGCATATTGGCGGACAAACTCTTCGCCGAGATAGTCTTTGAGGATGGCCGACTGCGCGAAGGCATCGACTGCCGCGAACCAGTTGGTCGGCAGTTTCGCACCCGCTTTGGCCGCCGCCGCATAGCCATCGCCCACCGTTGCCGGGCCGGGATCGATCTTATGGGTGATGCCATGATGCGCGGCCGCGAGCACCGCCGCCAGCGCCAGCACCGGGTTCGCATCCGCCCCCGCCACCCGATGCTCGATATGGCGCGATTTGGGTGCCCCCGCCGGCACGCGCAGCGCCACCGTGCGGTTGTTCACCCCCCAGGTCGGCGCAACCGGCGCGTAACTATTGGCACGAAAGCGGCGGTAGCTGTTCGCGTTCGGCGCGAAAATCGCCATGCTCTCGCCCAGCAGCTGCTGCATCCCGCCTATCGCGTGGCGCAGCAAGGGTGTGCCTTCCACATCCTGCGCCGCCATCAGATTGGTGCCAGACGCATCATTGACGCTGACATGAATATGCAGCCCCGATCCAGCTTCCTCGGCAAACGGCTTGGCCATGAAGGTGGCGGCGAGGCCATGTTTGCGCGCCACGCCCTTGGCCGCGCGCTTGTATAGACTGGCTTCATCCGCCGCGCGCAGGGCATCGGGCTTGTGCATCAAGGTGAGTTCAAGTTGCCCCGGCGCGCACTCCGAAATCACCCCTTCAAGCGGAATATGCTGCGCATCGCACGCTGCCCACAGATCACGCAGATAATGCGCGGCATCCTCAATCTCGTTGAGGCCATAGACCTGTGTAGCGCTGGGCACTGCCCCGGTGAGGTGCGATTTGGCGAGGCGGATGCCGCCATCGCGGGTGCGCTTGCCATCCACCAGATAATATTCCAGCTCGCACGCCACCACCGGGGTCAGGCCATCGGCTGCATAACGATCCAGCACCCTGGCAAGCACGGCGCGCGGATCCAGCGTGCACACTTCCCCGTCCAGCTCATGCAGCGAGCACATCACCTGGCCCACATCATCGCCCAGCCAGGGGGCTGGCACAATCCCGCCGGGCACGGGGAAGGCGAGCCTGTCCGAATCGCCCTGCTCCCAAACCAGGCCGGTGTCGGGCACATCGGTGCCGTTAATATCTACCACCAGCAGCGACACGGGCAGGAAGCGGCCCTGCTCATACACCGCCATCAGCTCATGCCGCCGCAGCCTTTTGCCGCGCGGCACGCCCGACATGTTGATGAAGAACACCTCGAAAAACGCGATATGCGGGTGCGCCTCAAGAAAGGCCTGCGCCTCGGCCGGATCAGCGCGGAAGGGGGAAAGTGGCTTGGTCATCCTCGACTCGATTCTGTGATCTCAGTTTGTAGCAGCATGTCCGGTGCTTGGAAAGCAAGTTTTCTCATAGTCTGTCCCGCAGTGCAAACAGGCTCATCGCGGCCACTAAAGTGGGCCAGCGCAGCGCCGCGCCTCCCGGAAAGCGCATATTGGGGATGCGGGCCAGCGTATCGAACCCGGCGCGCTCGCCCGCAATCGCCTGCGCCAATATCTTACCGAAATAGGGCGCGAGGATGACCCCCAGCCCCGAATAGCCTGCCGCCGTGTATAGCCCCGGCTCCAGTTCGCGCACCAGCGGCATCCGGTTGGCGGTGATGCCGAGCGTCCCGCCCCAGGCATAATCGATCGCCACATCACGCAACGGCGGAAAAATGCGCGCAATATGCGGGCGCACGAACGCGGCAATATTCTTGGGGAAGGTGTAGGAATAATTTTCCCCACCGCCAAACAGCAGGCGATGATCGGGTGTCATCCGAAAATAATAAACGACAAAACGCGAATCCGACACAGCATAATTATTGGCGATCAAGGCGCGCGCGCGCTCTTCCCCCAGTGGCGCGGTCACCGCGATAAAATTGTTGATCGGCATCACCCGCGCATCGAGCGGCTTATACAGGCGCTGGAGCATGCCATCGCCAGCCAGAATCACCTTGTCGGCGGTAATCTCCCCATGTGGCGTGCTGATCCGCCAGCCCTGCGCGGTGCGCGCCAAAGCTGTGGCGGGTGAGTGGGTGCGCAGCCCCGCACCGCCGACCAGCGCCGCCTTCGCCATCCCACGCGCAAGGTTGAGCGGGTGGAGGTGCGCCGCATATGTATCCAGCCGGCCGCCATAATAGCCGGGCGATGCCACCAGTGTGCGGCACTCTTCCGCGCCCACAAAGCGCACATGCGGGTAGTCATAAACTTCGTTGAGATGCTGCACATAATGCTGCGTTTCGGCAAGATAGCGGCGCTTGTGATCGGTTTCAAACACGCCCGGCGTCAGTGCACAGTCGATGCCATGCGTCCCAATCAGCCGATCAAGATCAGCGCGCGCGTCCAGCGCCAGATCCCAGAGTTTGCGCGCATCCGCCTGCCCCATCACCCGTTCAAGCCAGATTTGGTCGCGCCGCTGGCCGATATGCGCCTGTCCGCCATTGCGGCCCGAAGCACCATCACCCAGTTCGCCGGCCTCAATCAGCAGCGGCTGAATGCCGTGTGCGCACAGCTCGAGCGCCGCGCCCAGCCCGGTGAAGCCACCGCCAACAATCGCTACATCGGCACAGGCATCGCCGCACAAATGCCCGGTTTTGGGCGGGCAGGTCGCGGTTGCGGCATACCAGGTCTGATCGGGCACAACCGGCGCGCTCATCGATTGCGGCATCCCCTGATTGACGCGCCCGGCAAATCACGCCAGACGGGCAGGCAAGAATGAACGAGACACTGCCCCTTGTTGCTGCACCAGCTGATGCGCCATCGCTCGCCGCGCACATCTATGATACGCTGCGCCTGCGCCTGATTACCGGCCAGTTTGCGCCGGGGGATGCCTTCTCCACCCGCAGCCTGGCGCGCGAGCTGGGCGTCAGCCAGATGCCGGTGCGCGATGCGCTGGCGCGGCTGGCGGCAGAAGGCGCGATCGACATCCGCTCGAAACGGCGGATGACCGTGCCGGTCATGACGCGGCTGCGCTATGATGACTTGATGCGCTGCCGCCTGCTGCTTGAACCTGCGGCGGCGGTGACGGCGCTCGCGCGCATTGCGCCCGAACTCATCGACACGCTGATGGCAACCGACGCCAGCATCGACGCCGCGCTGCTGAGCGGCGATGTCAATGCCTATATGCGCGGCAATTTCCGCTTTCACTTCCTCATCTACCGCGCCGCGCCGCAGCCCACCACCATCCGCATGATCGAAACACTGTGGGCACAGTTCGGCCCGTTCATGCACGTGATCTATGAGCAGAACGGCACCCATGCGCTGATCGACCGGCATCAGGAAGCCATCGCCGCCATTCGCACGGGCGACGCTGCCGCGCTCCACCATGCCATCGCCGAGGATATCAGCGACGGGATGCGGCTGCTTGAGCAGGGTGCGCTTCCCCATACACTCGACGCTTAATAGCGATAGGCGAAAAACAGCCCGAAGGTGCGCGGTCGGAAGGTATCTGCCGTGTAGGCCAGCGTTGAAGCATCCTGATGCGCGAGGTTGATCTGCGGCGCCGCGTTGAACAGATTGTTGACAAACACGTTCCATTCCATGCGCCCGAAGGTCATCCCCGCGCGCACCGAGGCGGTGTTGGTGGCGGGATCGGCAACCAGGTTCGGGTCATAGCTGATCGTGTTGACGGTCGCTGGTGTCGCCACCCCGTTGACAATGTTGGTAATCGTGCGCGTGCCGGGATCGGTGTTGGTCAGATTGGCGAAGTTGTGGCTGGCATATTCATCATCGGCCCGGATGAACGCCTTGTGCCCGCCCAGATGGAAATCATACTGGAGGCCGCCTGAAACCGTCCACGGCGCGCCCGGCACCGAGTCCCCCGCCAGCCCAACGAGTAGCGCATTCGAATTGAGCTGCGTGGCATCGGCCGGGATAATCGAATCCTTGGTGTAGCGCGCATGGGTATAGCCCACCGCCAGATCAAGCGAGAGGTTGCGCGCGGGGTGCGCCTCCACCTGCAAATCAAAGCCTTTTGAGGTCAGCGACCCAAGGTTGCCGACAAATTGCTGCCCGCACGAGCCAACATACACGCTCTGCTGAATGTTCGACCAGTTGATGATGTAAGCGCTGGTGGCAAAGCGCAGCTTGCCGCCCGCCGCCTTCATCTTGGCACCCACTTCATAGTTCCAGATCGTGTCGGGCGTGAACTGCGTTGGCGCGGTCACCCCGCAGACGGGCAATAGCGGCGCATTTGCTCCGCCAACGCGGAAGCCCTTTGATACGGTGGCATAGACCATGTTGCCCGGATCAATCTGGTACGACAGGTTGAACTTTGGGGTGAGCGGCGCACTCGCCTGCGATCCGGAGGAGACTTTGGCGCCGAAGGCTTCCGGCCCCTGCGTGACATTGTTGAACGCAAAATGCGCCTTCGCCCAGCGCAGGCCCACATTGGCCTTGAGCTTGGGGGTGATGTCGTATGTCACATCCGCAAACGCGGCCGCCTGCCACTCGGTGCTGGTGCCATGATTTTCATACGACGCACCATCGGCCAGCAGTGGCACCTGCCACACCGCCAGCGCGCTTTCGCCATACAGGAATTGCGAAATCGCATCGAGCTGCGGATCAAAAATCTGCTCGTCGCTGTTCTGCTTGATGTAGGAATAGAACAGCCCGACCGTCCAGTTCCACTTGCTTTCATCGACGTTCGATTGCAGCCGCAGCTCCTGCGTGAAATTCTGCTGCTGGTTCACGATCAGATTGGGTGAGCGGTAATAATCGAAGTTGGTGCCGTTCGCCGGGTTATAGGTTTTGAGGAAGTTACTGTAAGCGGCGGTGAAGGCGGGGTTGATTCCCTGCGCGGTCAACAGCGGCGAAATGCCCGATTGCAGCGTGCAGGGCGCACCGGGGGAATTGGCCGCCCCCAGCCCGTTGCACAGATTGCCAAACGGATCGTTGAGATAGGGGAAGGTGCTTGCGCTCGCGCCATTGGCGTTGCCCGCCCCGGTCGGATCCAGCGCCGGATTATAGCTGTGCTGATAATAGCTCAGATTATAGGTTGTCCCGTCATAGCCGTTCACATTTTCGGTGCGGTCGAAATAGCTGGTGTTCGAGATGAGCTTGACGGTCGAATTGCTCCACTCCATCTTGAGTGCGGCCAGCATATAATGGTCGCGATCCTGCATCGGCGTGGGTGTCGCTTCGGTAAAGCTGCCGTTGGATGGGTTGCTCAGTCCCACATAATAGCCGCCAACATCGGTGCCATGGTGACGGCCCTTCCCGAGGGCGAGGTCGGGACGCTTCTGGCGCGGGTGGAAGCCGAGTTC
>JAGWQR010000072.1 GCA_028869975.1 Alphaproteobacteria bacterium
GGCAGACCGATCCACCGCATTAGCTGGCGCTTCCAGATTCAGGGGCCGAATGCCTGGGCAATTATCGAGAAGCTGCACGGCGGGCCGCTCGAGCAGCTCAAATTCTTCAACATGAGCACCATGAATATCGCGGGCCGCAAGGTGCGCACCTTGCGCCACGGCATGTCGGGTGCGCCGGGGCTGGAAATCTGGGGGCCGTATGAGGAGCAGGAGGAAATCCGCGCCGCCATCGTCGAGGCCGGCAAGGACTTCGGCCTCGTCCAGTGCGGCAGCCGTGCCTACTCGTCGAACACCTTCGATTCGGGCTGGATCCCCTCGCCGCTCCCCGCGATCTACACTGGCGACAAGCTGAAAGACTATCGCGAATGGCTGGGCGCTGACAGCTATGAGGCGACCGGTGCAATCGCGGGCAGCTTTGTCTCGGAAAATATCGAGGATTATTATCTCAACCCGTGGGAGCTGGGCTATGGCCCGTTCATCAAGCATGACCACGAGTTCCACGGCTCCGACGCGCTGCAAAAACTCGATGGCGCGAGCCAGCGCCGCAAAGTGACATTGGCGTGGAATGGCGAGGACATGGCGAAAATCTATGCCTCGCTGTTCGACCCCAAGGCCGAGACACATTACAAATTTTTTGACCTACCCAACGCCAATTATGCGTCGGCCAATTATGACGCGGTGCTGGATGCGGGCGGCCAGCCGGTCGGCCTCTCGCTGTTCACCGGCTATAGTTATAATTTCAAGGAAGCCTTGAGCCTTGCGACGATTGATCCTTCAGTGCCGATTGGTGCCGAAGTCCGGGTCGTCTGGGGTGAGGAAAATGGTGGCACCATGAAAACTACGGTCGAACCGCACAAGCAGATTGAAGTGCGCGCGATTGTCTCGCCTGCCCCTTATGCGCAGGTGGCACGCGAAACCTATCATCAGGGCTGGCGGAGCGGGCAGTAGGGGCTGCGCTTATGTCTGCGCCACTCATCCATCCCAACTGGGAATTTCCACCGAAGAAAATTACCGACGGATTTTCCCTGGAGATGACAGCAAAGGATGGCGAATCGCTCAAGGCGGCGGCGGCGCTGGTTCCGGCCGACACGCCGATTGCAATCACCTTCCTGCCTGGCGAGGAAGCCGAGGCGCGCGTGGCGGCGGCGCGGCTGGTGCGGCAACTCGGGTTTGAACCGATGCCGCACTTCTCGGCACGGCGGATCACTTCGGAAGATGATTTCGAGGGCTATATCCACGCGGTCGTCGCGCAGGCCGGGGTGCAGCGCTGCTTCATCGTCGCGGGCGACCCTCCGACCCCGCAAGGCCCTTATGATGATACCACGGCGCTGCTGACGACCGGGGCGTTCGAGCGCGCAGGGATCAAAGCGATTGGCATAGGCGGGCACCCGGAAGGCCATCCGGTCATGTCTGCGCAGCAATGCTGGGATGTCCTCGACACGAAGATCACTGAGATCGAGCGGCGCGGCATGGCCCCTCTGATCGTGACCCAGTTCAGCTTTGACCCCGATGTCGTGCTCGACTGGCTGAAGGCACTGCGCGCGCGCGGAATTGATGCGCCTGTGCGGATCGGCATACCGGGGCCGGCCGGGATCAAGCGGCTGTTGCGCTTTGCTGCGCATTGCGGGGTTGCTTCCTCAACCAGCGTGATGAAGAAATATGGCGTGTCGATGAGCAACCTGCTCGGTTCGGCGGGGCCGGAGAAGCTGGTCGCAAGTTTTGCCGTGCGGCTCGGTGACGAACATGGCAAGGTGCGGCTGCATTTCTACCCATTCGGTGGATTGGAGAAAACCGCGGCCTGGATCAGGGATTTCGTCGCGTGAGTATCCTCATCACCGGCGCGTCGGGCCAATATGGCCGCGCGGCGACCGATGGGCTGATTGCGCGGGGAATGGCGCATGACCTGATCCTGATGACACGCACACCGGAGAAACTGGTGGGCCGCACGCGTCAAGGCTGCACCGTACGTTATGGCGATTATGATCATCCAGAGAGCCTGTTTGCGGCGGCGCAGGGGGCAGAGAAAATGCTGCTAATCTCGGGCACAAGGGTTGGTGCGCGGGTGGCGCAGCACAAGGCGGCGACTGATGCGGCCGCAAGCGCGGGCGTAAAGCACATCGTCTATACCAGCTTTATCGGCATTGATGATCCCGCCAATCCGGCCGAGGTGCGCCACGACCATTTCGAGACCGAGCGGCTGATCAAGGCGTCTGGGCTGGCGTGGACGCTGCTGCGCGATGCCCATTATGCCGATTCGATGATCCTGATGGCCGGGCCGGGGACAATGGCGGCGCGCAAATTGTTCTCCAATGCAGGCGACGGCAGGGAAGCGATGGTCTGGCGCGATGATTGCGCCGCCTGCGCGGTCGCAGTACTATCAGGGCGTGGCCATGAGAGCCAGACCTATCGTATCACTGGCCCCGACTTGCAGAGTTTCGCCGAGGTTGCGGCGCTGATGGCGCAAATTACCGGGCACAAGATCGATTATGTCGA
>JAGWQR010000073.1 GCA_028869975.1 Alphaproteobacteria bacterium
CCAGCGGGATATCATGCTTGCTGAGCTCTATCATGAATTGCGCAGCGCAGCGGCGCGCCTGCTGCGGCGAGAGGCACCAGACCTGACTCTGCAACCGACCGAACTTGTCAACGAAGCTTCGCTCCGTCTGATGCAGATCGACCGCATGACCTGGATCGATCATCAGCATTTTTATGCCACCGGTGCGCGGATATTGCGGCAGGCGATGACCGATGCCATCCGCAAGCGCAAGCGCATGAAGCGACAGGTCCCTGATGCACTGCTTGACTGTGTCGTTCTGAATGAAAATGTTGATGTTATCGCGCTCGATGCCGCGCTGGTCAAACTCGAAAAGGCGGATCCCCAACTCGCCCGGCTTGTCGAAATGCGTTATTTTGTGGGGCTGAGCATCGATGAAGTGGCGCTAATATCCAATGTCTCGCCGGCCACCATCAAGCGGCGCTGGCAGACCGCGCGCGCCTGGCTCGCAAGCGAACTTACGCTCTAGCAGATCAGGTTGCGAACTTGCCTTGACCGGCGCAGGCTTTCTCGTTTTGCAACGCGGCGGCATAGCCTTCGGTGCGATCCGACGGCGATATGCCCCATTTTTTGTCGAAATAGCGCCATTCATCCGATTGCATGGTATAATAGGCGCAGGCCTGCTTGCGATCCCCTGAGAGCAGGAAGACGTCGCCCGCAGGGCGCAACGAGAGAATATACTTCCGGTAGGTCGCGGCGTCGGGTGTGGATCTGAGCAGGTTCTTCCATTTCTGATGCGCCTGCAGGGTGAGCGCGATGGCGGCCTGTCGATGCCCTGTGAGAACCATTTCCTCTGCCACCACGCGCGTCAGGCCCAGCGCGCGCGACTGGGCTGCCTTGTTGAGCGGATCCTTGTCGGCGGCCTCCTGCGTTGCCGCATAGGCATACTGCGCGATCTTCAGCGCCTGCTTATCCTTATGCACTTTCTGGTATTCCACCGTCAGAGCGTCAGATACAGAAACCAGGCCGTTCAAATTTGCCTCATTTTGGGGTTCATCGTGGCGAAGCGTGCTCAGATCGGCATAAGCCTGCTCCAGCGCGGCAATGGCGCGGACGTCATCCTTGTCATAGAGATAGGCCTCGCCCAGCAGATCTTCGTTTTTGGCGGTATAAAGCCGGTTCTGAAACGCGCCATGTGTCAGCCCCGCAGAGCGCGCGTCGGAAAGTGTGGCTCTCAACACGGTGATTGCAGCCTTTGTCTGGTTGAGCCAGGTCAGGGCATCACCCTTGCACATGCGTAATCCCCATAATGATATATCAAACGCGCCAGGAGCGACCAGATCGCGGCGATGTTGTTCGCCTTCCTGCGCCAGAGCAAGGGCCATTTTGGCATCATGGCTACCATAGAGCATATGTTGACAGCGCAGCATTGCTGCCTTTCTGAAATAGGGATCGAGCGTGGCATGATCGGGATATTGCGCACTCAGACTAACGAGCGCGCGAAACGTCTGGTCAAGATATTTTCCGGCTTCAGCGCTGTTGGCCAGGCTTGGGCTGCCCTGCGCTCCCATAATCTCGGCCACCCGGAAGAGTCCTTGAATTGCTTCAAACCGGACATCAAAACCCGCCTGACGCTGCGTTGCCAGAACCGCAAGATAGGTTTGCCCTTCGCGCGCAATATCGGCACGCGCCTTGGTGGTATCCGGAATATCACGCAGATCATCATACACATCGAACAGGATATATTTTGCCATGTGGCGCGCATCGGCAAACCGCATGTCAGCAGCGCGCCTTTCACGCTCGGCACGCAGATACTGTGTTGTGCTGATTGCACTCGTTGCCACCAGAATGGCCATGATGCCGCCGGTCATCAGGGCCCCCGTGCGGTGGCGCTGAAAAAAGCTGCGCGCGCGATACCATCCGCCTGGCGCAGCAATGGCGGTCACAGGGATATGGTGACGGTAGCGGCGAATATCCGAGAGCAGCGCGGCAACATCGGCATAGCGCGCCTCCGGATTGATTTGTGTTGCTTTGGTGATGATCGCCGCGAGCTCGAAGGGAAGCATCCGGGCAGGGGACTCTTGCGCCTTAAGATTATCGGCGCGCGCGCTACCGGGTAGAAGCTTCTTGTCGGTCAACACCTCGTGCAGCAGAACGCCAAGGCTAAAGACATCACTGGCGATCGTGGGCGGTTTACCTTTGGCGCGCTCGGGGGCGGCGTATCCCCGGGTGAGCGGGTAAGGATCGCCCGCCTCGTCAATATCGATCCCCGCCATAAGATGCGCAATGCCGAAATCGACAACCCTGATTTCAAGATCAGGCATCATGAGGATGTTCGAGGGTTTGATGTCTGCATGGATGACAAGATTGCGGTGCGCATAAGCAATCGCATCACAAAGGCGCTCGAATATGTTGAAGCGCTCCTCGCGCGATGGCGCGAGCTGGGTGAGCATTTCCGTAATGGGCTTACCCGGCACCAGATCCATCGCCAGCCAGGGGTGGCCACCAACGTCTCCGCCATCGAGAATACGCACAATCGAAGGATGATTGAGACGCGCCAGAATCCGGCGTTCAGCATCAAAGCGCGCCCGTGCCCGCGCGCTCGCAATATCACCTCGGATCAGCTTGATCGCTACGGTCTGTTCATACACGCCGTCGTCTCGCGCAGCTTTTACCACTGTGCCCATCCCGCCTCGGGAAATTTCCTCGATGATTTTGTAAGCCCCAATCCGTTCGGGAATTTTCATGGGCGGGCCTTGTCGTGCCAAAAAGCTCTCAGTCGCAAGCAGTTTGAATTCCGCATCCCCAACATCAAACATCCGCTGCACCCGCAACCGCAAATCTTCATCGCCGGCACAGCGCCTCTCGATAAAGGCGGCACGGGCCAAGACGTCCGCTATATCGAGCGCGGCATCATAGATTTCGAGCGCTTCAGAATCGATCGACACTGCCGGTACTCCTTTGCCAAGAGCCTGAACATGAGCGCTAAGGCAACCCTTATTCTCTAATGCGTGAACCGGCGCAACTTCGGCTCAAAAATATATTTCGACAAGCCTGATCCATTTTCTCACCCAGTGACGCCTTGGTTAACAGAGTATTGTCGGGGACACTTTGCGTCGCGACCAACCGGGTGGGCATGACCATGATCGCTTTTTCCACACTGACCAATCGCACGATTTCACAGTCGAAACGAGAGGGGAGCGCAATCATAATGGCCATATCGAGTCCCGCATCACGCCACTGTCTGCATGGCTGGAAACAGATCGCCAGATATTTCGGGCTTAACGAACGTACCATGCGACGCTGGGAGCAGACCCGTCAACTTCCGGTGCGGCGTTATCCGGGGCGCCAGTCCTCGGTCTTTGCCTATGAAGATGAGCTTGAAGCGTGGCGCGACGGTACGTTTCAGGTTTCCGGCGATGGATCATTAAATGGTTAATTCTCCAATGTCCGCATATGTCCGTAGACAGAGGGATGCCCTTGCGCCGATTATCTGCGAAGTCGAAGGGAAATGCGACATAACCGGGTCATCCGGGTCAAGTGTACCAGTGGCGTACCGCGATCAGCATTATATACCAAGTGCAACCGAATTCAGACTTAAATGAAGGGAAGAATTATGCGCACGCAGCTTCGGTCAACGCGACTCTGCGAGCAAGATTGGGGGCTGGCGCAGATGTGGTCAGGATGGTCCACCTCTACGAGGCCGACTTCAGTTTCCCTCATTGGTCTGGTTCTGGCGGGGTTTGCCGCGCCAGTATTTGCCCAGCCAGCGGCACCGATTACGGTGACGCCGCAGACGCTGGCACCCGAACATCGTGACAATGGTTTCCGGGTGGAAATCCCCGAGACC
>JAGWQR010000074.1 GCA_028869975.1 Alphaproteobacteria bacterium
AGCCCACTTCGCGCAACAGTGGCAGGGGATCAGCGCCGAGCGACTTCATCGTCAGCATATATCCCGTCAGCACCGCCGCGCGCACAAATTCGGCCATGACTCTCCCTTCGCGTTTTGCAATTCTTGCCACGACAATGCCACGGAATTAGTCGAAAGCAAGATGTGTTACAGCCGGTGAGCAGGTGCGGCCGATCATATTTTCAGCGTTCCGAACGCAAATGACCGGTCGGACATTTGTGCCCGACCGGTCATTCACCTCCAAATCCGATGCCAGCTAGGCCCTAAATTAAGCCGCCATCAGCGGCGCGCTGCGCATATTTGCGGCGCCGAAATTGGTGTTGCGGTTGGGCAGCCAGCCATTTTCGCGCAGCGTCTCCTCCACGCTCGAATAGAAGGTGCCGATCTTATAGATGCGACGCGCCTCCGCAGCCGTTGCGATGGGCCGATAGAGCTCCTCCGAAATCCGTACCAATTTCTCGATCTGTTGAACCGATGTGGCGCGTTCGCCCTTGCGGCCCCACAGATTATCCTCCTGGCCGACGCGCGCGTGGAAACCCATGGCTATGCCCATTGTGCACAGTGGATAGACGCTGCGCATCAAGCCTTCAACGGTGAACACGGCGTTCTGCGGCATCCGGTTGACGAACTCCATCAGATTGCGCGGATTGGGGCCATCATGCCCGCCGCCAATCGCCACCCAGTTGAGCACCAGCGGCCCCATATAATGCCCGGAGCGCACCAGCCGCTCGACGGTCTCCAGATCGCGTGCACAGCCGATCATGAAATGAGTCTGGATGCCCGCCGCAGTCAGCCGCTTCAAATGCTCTTTCATGAACTTCGGCCCGGCCTCGTAATACATTTCTGTATAGGCTTCGGTGTAATTCGCTTCACCCATTGACGTGCCCGCGCAGTCATCCTCGGTGATCAACTCCATCACGTTCATCTGGTTGGTGTTGACCGCCAGCGTCACCTGATCGGGTGCAGGATTGAGATCGGCGAGCATGTGGCGCGTGTCGTCGCTCAGCCACAGCGCCGCCTGCCCCTCATCCTTAGGGGCAAAGCTGATCGAGCCACCAACTTGCAGGATCATGCCGGGCACGGCGGTGCGCAGCCGGTCGAGCATCTCGTTGAAACGATCAAGGTTCTTTGAGCCTTTGCCGTCCGGCTCGCGGACATGGACATGCAGCACGGTCGCCCCGGCATTGTAGCAGTCCACGGCCTTTTGCACTTGTTCGGAAAAGGATACCGGAATGTCATCGCTATCACGCGGGAAGAAACTCGGGGCATAAGGGGCCACCTGGATCACCAACGGATCCTGCGTTTCCGGAAGCAAGCTATCGTCAAAGAATTGCATTTATTATCTCCTGAGGTATCAAAAAGGCTTGTCGCCAATAATCCCCGCGCGCTCCATCTGGCGCACACAGGGGGGGTAATCCATGACCGCATAATGCTGGGTGCAGCGGTTGTCCCAGATCGCCACGTCGTTCGGCTGCCAGCGCCAGCGCACCTGATATTCGGGAATGGCGGCGCGGCTGATGAGGTATTGCAGCAGGTTGGCACCACCCGGCGCGTGATCTTGCCCGTAGCGCACATTTTCAGAGGTGTGGAAATTGGTGAAATGCGTTGCAAAGCCGCAAACGTAGAGCACCTTCTCGTCGGTTTCGGGATGCGTGCGCACCACCGGGTGCTCGGCATCAGGAAATTGTGCTTTGAGCGCATGGCGCTTGTCTTCGCTCATCCGCGCGCCAAAGCTCGCCTCGATCGAGTGGCGCGCTTTCAGGGGGGCAATGGTGTGTTTTACATGATCGGGCAGATCGGCATAGGCTTTGGCCATATTCGCCCACATCGTGTCCCCACCGACAGGTGGGCAGGCGATGCAGCGCAACACAGCGCCCATCTGCGGCGCCTCGCGCCACGTGGTGTCCGAATGCCACGAGTTCTCGAAATAATCGGGCGGCGAGTTCTCGTCCTTGTAAATCCGCACCAAGCCGGGATTATCAGGATCGCTGCCAAGCACGGGATGATCCTCAAGATCGCCAAACCGACGCGCGAAGGCGATATGATCGGCGCGCGCAATGTCCTGCCCGCGCAAGAATAGCACTTTATGTTCGAGCAACGCGGCGTGCACGTCCG
>JAGWQR010000075.1 GCA_028869975.1 Alphaproteobacteria bacterium
CCCGCACCCGGCTGACGTGCCAGTTCCTGCAAACGTTGCGCACGCATGCCCGCGCCCAAAACCAGGATGCGCCGCTTGAACGCTTCACCGCCCAGGAAGCGCGCCAGCATCATCCGCAGCAGCATCAGCAGCGCATAGGACAAAACCATCGCGTAAAACAGGTTCGAGCGCCACCACGCCATCCCCGGCACAACAAACACCAGCACCGAGAGCACAATGATCCCCAGTGAAATCGCCGCCAGCAGCCGCGCCATCGAGAATCGCAGCGAAGTGAGCGCATCGGTGCCATAAACGCCCATCGCGATCATCGCGGTTTGCAGGCTCAGGGCATAGGTGAGCAGCTGCGGAATCCGCGCGCTGATGGCGCCAACATGCATGTGGATCTGGTGCGCACGCAGCACCCAGCCTCCTTCTCCGGCAAACACCAGACCTACAAAATCCATCGCCGCCAGCACAACCACTGCATTGGGGATATAATGTTTGAACAACCGGATCATCGTCTGCGCATACTCAAATTACACGGATGCTTTACACCCTTGTGTAAAATAATCCGACAGGGGTATCAAAAGGGTTAACACCACAAAAATCTCTGCACTTGCGGGAATTTTAGGCATCGCTTATTGGCCCGGACTGATGATGAAAATATGGTCATGATAACACCGGTCATTCTTTCCGGTGGTGCCGGAACCCGGCTCTGGCCGATGTCCACGGCAGACAGGCCAAAGCAATTCCTGCCTCTGGTCGGCATCGAGACGATGTTTGAAGCGACGCTGGCGCGGGTGGCTGACGCTGGCCAGTTCGCCGATCCAATCATCGTCGCCAATGCACGTCATGAAGCGTTGGTGCGCGATCAGCTGGGCGGGCGTCCGGCGCGCATCATTCTCGAACCCGCCGCGCGCAACACAGCGCCGGCGATTGCGCTGGCCGCACTGCTTGACCCACACGCAACTTTGCTCGTGATGCCGAGCGATCATGTCATTGCTGATGTTACCGCCTTTCATGCCGCCGTGCAGGCCGCGCTGCCGCTCGTGGCACAGGGTTGGTTGATCACCTTCGGGATTGCGCCCGATGCTCCCGAAACCGGCTATGGCTATATTCAGGTGGGCGACGCACTGGCCACCGGCGTCCACAAGGTCGCGCGCTTTGTCGAAAAGCCTGATGTGGCGCGCGCCGCACAGATGATTGCGGACGGCGATCATGCCTGGAACGGCGGCATCTTCCTGTTTCAGGCGCAAGCCTTTCTTGGCGCGCTCAGCGTCCATGCGCCCGACATGCTCCATGCCTGCCAGCGCGCGATGGATGGTGCGCGGCATGAAGGCAGCACGATCCACCCCGACGCGGAGGGCTTCATGGCCTCTCCGGCAGACTCGATTGACTATGCCGTGATGGAGAAGGCAGCCAAAGAAGAGCAGGGGAGCGTGGCTGTGGTGCCGGTCAGCATGGGCTGGTCGGATGTCGGCTCCTGGGATGCGCTGGCCGCGCTGGCGGGCGATACGGGCGGAGATACGAACATCTTCACGCATGATGCCGCCAACGGACTGATCCGCAGCGATGGCGCGCGCATCGGGCTGATCGGGGTTGATGATCTGATTGTCATCGCCGCCGGGAATGATATTCTCATCTGCCCCAAGGGGCGCAGCCAGGACGTGAGGAAGATCGTGGAGCAGTTGCCGAAGGATGCGGGTTAAGCCTTGATGAGGATACTGAAATCCATCGGCACAGCCCTGCTCTGGCTGGTGATTGCGGTATGTTTGGGCGTGGGCGTGGTCCCCGCTTTCCTCGACCGTGTCTATTACCATGGCCCCAAGAGTGAACATTTCGACGGGAAGCACTTCTTCAACCCCGATGGCGATGCCGGGCCGGTGGCGGAAGCGAAGGTGCATCCGCCGCTGTCGGTGGCGGCGCGGCTGCTCGGCTTTGGTGATCCCGCCACGCGCTGGCCTGCGCATATCGAAATAACGTCCTCCAAACCCGAAGCGCGGGTCGATGGCGCGCGGCTGGTGGCCACCTGGGTGGGGCACGCGACCGTATTGGTGCAGACCGAAGGGCTGAATATCCTGACCGATCCGGTCTGGTCGGATACGGTTGGCCCGTTCGGCATTGGCGTGCGTCGCGTCGCCGCGCCGGGGGTGCGTTTCGATGATCTGCCACATATTGATGCCATCATTATCAGCCATAATCATTATGACCATCTTGATGTGCCGACGCTACAACGGCTGGAGGCCCGCGACCATCCGCGCATCTTCGTGGGACTTGGCAATGATGCGCTGCTGGCGAGCGAAGGCGTGACGGCGACAGGGATGGACTGGGGGCAGCATGTCCGCCTGACCCCGGATGTCGAGATCATCTCCGCGCGCAACCATCATTGGGGCGGGCGCTGGGGCGTGGATCGCACCCGCGCGCTGTGGAGCGCGTTCATCATCAAGACGCCGCACGGCAACATCTTCTTTGCGGGTGATACCGGGCCGGGCGATATGAAATGGCCGCAAGATGCTGCCGCCTCTGGCCCGGTGCGACTTGCGCTGATCCCCATTGGCGCGTTCCGTTTTGCGCCGGGGCAGATGGTCAACGGCAATCATATCGGCCCGATGGATGCCGTGCGTGTGTTCGGTGGATTGGGCGCGGCGTTTGCCATCCCGATCCATTGGGGCACGTTCCACCTCTCAGGCGAAGCCTATGACACGCCACCCAAAATGCTGAGCGCCTTTGCAGCGTGCGCGGGGCTGTCGCCCAATGCGTTTCGCGCACACAGCATTGGCGAGCCGGTTGAAGTGCCGCTGCTGGGCGCAAGTGCGCCAGCACCGTTCAATGATGTCGCAATCGGGAAATGCGCGGACTCCCCCCAGGTCCGCGCACTTCCCTGAGCGCTATTTCGAGAAGTTCATTTCCTGCCAGAGTGAATTGTCGCCAAGCTTGCGGATCGGCGTGCGCGTGGCCTGATCGGCGTCCATCGCATGGTCATCGGTTTTGTGCGCGGCATTATATTCATCTTGGCGCCGTTGCATCTCCGCCACCGATGGCATGTCCTTGAACATGCGGATGATAATCAGATCGGGTTCATGGCGCCGCTTGTTGACGTTCATGATAATCTTGCAGCCAAGCTCATAGCCTTTCGCCGTGTACCAGTCGCAATCGCTCATCACCTGCTTCTTGACAAAATCGAGATATTGCTCGGTATGCCCCGGTTCGATCATGATCTCCTGCACATCCCAGTAATTTCCCGGTGTTGCCACGCTTTTCTGGGCACTCGCGGCGGATGCGAACATGGCGATACCAAGGCCGGCTGCGCACAGCGCGCCTGTCAGTTTCAATGCTTTCATGATTGATGCTCCAAAGGAATGTCCCTCCTGATTGAGGTGGCATTCCATCTTACGCTGGTACTACGCCAGGGACTTGAGACAGCCTCCTCATGCCGTCGATGGCAGCAATCTGCGGCTGTGCGTGATATGAGTCAAGCATGATTGCAGCACGGGGGTTGAGCGCCCATAATGGCCCCATGCTCACCATCCGCACTGATCTGAACGCGCCCGAAGTTGGCCCCGATTTCATTCCGCACCGCCCCGTGCGCCCGATCATTGAAGGGCTTTCGAAGCCGTTCAGGATCGTCTCCGACTATCAACCGGCGGGCGATCAGCCGCAGGCGATTGATGCCCTGGCGGCCGGTGTGGCGGCAGGCGACAAGGATCAGGTGCTCCTGGGCGTCACCGGCTCGGGCAAGACCTTCACGATGGCGAAGGTGGTGGAAGCGGTGCAGCGCCCCACGCTCGTACTCGCGCCCAACAAAATCCTCGCGGCGCAGCTTTATGGCGAGTTCAAGCAATTCTTCCCCGACAATGCGGTCGAGTTTTTCGTCTCCTATTATGATTATTACCAGCCCGAGGCCTATGTGCCGCGCTCGGACACCTATATCGAGAAGGAGTCATCGGTCAACGAGGCGATCGACCGGATGCGCCACTCGGCGACGCGCGCGCTGATGGAACGCAACGATGTGCTGATCGTTGCGTCCGTGTCGTGCATATACGGGATCGGCTCGGTCGAGACCTATTCCGAGATGATTTTCGATCTGGTCAAGGGCAAGGGCGCCGACCAGTCCGAGATCATCCGCAAGCTCGTGTCGCTGCAATATAAGCGCAACGATGCGGCGTTTGTGCGCGGCACCTTCCGGGTGCGCGGCGACAATCTCGAAATCTTCCCCGCCCACTATGAGGATCGCGCCTGGCGCGTGACATTCTTTGGCGACGAAGTGGAAAGCATCGCCGAGTTTGATCCCTTGACGGGGAAGAAATCGGGCGCGCTCGAGCAAATCCGCATCTTCGCTAATTCGCACTATGTCACGCCGGGGCCAACGATGAAGCAGGCGATGGAGGCGATCAAGCTGGAGCTGGGCGTGCGGCTGGAGCAGTTCGCGCGTGAGGGCAAATTGCTGGAGGCGCAGCGGCTCGAACAGCGCACCAATTTCGACCTCGAGATGATCGCCGCCACCGGCTCTTGCGCAGGGATCGAGAATTATTCGCGCTTTTTGACAGGCAGGCTTCCCGGCGAGCCGCCGCCGACGCTGTTTGAATATCTGCCCGACAATGCGCTGCTGTTTGTCGATGAAAGCCACCAGACCATCGGCCAGCTCAACGGCATGGCGCGTGGCGACCATCGTCGCAAATTCACCCTCGCCGAGTATGGCTTTCGCGTGCCCTCCTGCATCGACAATCGCCCCTTACATTTTGAAGAATGGCGCGCGATGCGGCCGCAAACCGTGTGCGTCTCCGCTACGCCGGGGCCTTGGGAGATGGAGCAGACGGGCGGTGCGTTCGCCGAGCAGGTCATCCGCCCCACCGGCCTCATTGATCCGCCCGTCGAAATAAGACCCGTCGAGGATCAGGTCGATGATCTCATCCATGAGTGCAAGCAAGTGGCAGCCGCCGGATACCGCACTCTTGTCACCACGCTCACCAAGCGCATGGCAGAAGATCTGACCGAATATATGCACGAGGCCGGCCTCGCCGTGCGCTACATGCACTCGGACGTGGAGACACTCGAACGCATAGAGCTGATCCGCGATCTGCGTCTCGGTGTCTATGATGTGCTGGTTGGCATCAACCTGCTGCGCGAGGGGCTGGATATTCCCGAATGCGGGCTGGTCGCCATTCTCGATGCCGACAAGGAAGGCTTCCTGCGCTCGGAAACCTCACTCGTGCAGACGATCGGGCGTGCGGCGCGCAATGTTGATGGCCGCGTCATCCTCTATGCCGACAAGATCACCGGGTCGATGGCGCGCGCAATGGCCGAAACCGAGCGGCGGCGCGCCAAACAGACCGCGTATAACATGGCGCACGGCATTACGCCCGAGAGCATCCGTTCACGGATCGGCGATATTGTCGCGGATGTAGCGAGCCGCGATCAGGTAACGGTGGACTTGGAGCTTGAGGGGGCCGCACATCTCGTCGGCCATAATCTCAGGAAACATATCGAAGGGCTGGAAAAGGAAATGCGTGCCGCCGCCGCCGACCTTGAATTTGAGGAAGCCGGGCGGTTGCGCGACGAAATCCGCAAGCTCGAACAGCGCGAACTCGGCCTGCCGATTGATGAACAAGTCGCGCGGATGAAGGGCAAAGCGACCGAGGGCCGCCCGGGGACGCGAAAAACGCGATTTGGGAAGACGATGCGGAAGCGATGAGCGCAGTTATGCAGGGGGCATAACGAGCACAGAGCTGGGGCGGTGAGGAGTCACGGCAGGATCTGCGCCATACCAACGCCGCTTGACAAAGCAATCCTATTTGGTTATTTTCGTACGATGTTTTGTGCGCATGTCACTTGCTTAACGCTGCAATTTGCGAACGCGAACAGATTCAATGCGTGGTGAAGGCCTCTGCGCTTGACTGTCGTGTCACTTTTGTCACTTTAGGGTGGATTCAGCGGCGCTGATATAATCCCGCGTCAGGGGCAGCGCGTCGCGGTGTTTGATATATTGGAGCTGGTAGTTGCACTGGTCACCATAGCGGAATCCGCACGCTGCCGCCGCCAAGTAAAAACTCCACATCCGGTAGAAGCGGGCATCATACAGCGCCTCGATCTCGGCTTGAGCAGCCTGGGTGCGGCGCAGCCACTCTTCCAACGTATAGGCATAATGGAGCCGCAGTGTCTCGATGTCTGATGTGATGAGCTTCTCGGCTTCGCTCGCGCGGACGATTTCCGAGAGCGCGGGGGCATAACCGCCGGGGAAAATATATTTGGCGGTGAAGGCGTCGGTGGTGCCCGGCCCGTCCAGCCGGCCGATGGTGTGGAGCAGCATCACGCCATCGTCGGTCAGGAGCTCGCGGCACTTGGCGAAGAAGGTGCGGTATTGCGGCTGCCCGACATGCTCGAACATGCCGACACTGACAATGCGATCAAACCGGCCGGTAACGGCACGGTAATCGATGAGCTGAAACTTGACATGCTCGGCAACGCCCGCATCGGCCGCGCGCTTTTGCGCCACCTTGAACTGCTCCTCGGACAGGGTGACGCCGA
>JAGWQR010000076.1 GCA_028869975.1 Alphaproteobacteria bacterium
CCTGCCCGCCCCGGTTGAGCACGTTGAGCGCGCGTTTGAGGAAGCCGATGGCAGTGCCCGGCCCCATATTGACTGCGATGTCGAACAGCCTGGCCCCGAGCTTCATGTCGATCGCGCCGATCTGGTCGAACTTGGGACGCAGCCAGTAAAGCCGCTGATAAATGTCCACGGCCTCCTCGCGGGGCAGCGCGCGCATATCGCCGGTAAAACCCTGTGCGCGCGCCACCGCCTCGGTGATACCGAAGTTGGTGGCACCGCCGCGATCAGCCGCGTTGTTGACATAACCGCCCTCTTTGCTCAGCGTGGCGTCGATGATTGCGTCGATGTCCATGACCAATAATGTTCCTTTATCCGAATCATATTTAACCAAATAGGAACTATGTAGGAAAGCGAAAATCGAAGTGGCGCAAATAATTTACTGGCGGGGCGCTGAGGCACTGTCTAGGGCGAGAGAATGAGCTTAGTCCTGTCGCGCGTTTTCGCCCTGTTCGTTGCCTTGCTTCTGCCGATCTCTGCGGCGCACAGCGCGCCGCCGGCGGCACCCGCGCCAGCACCGGATACCAAGCCCTGGCTGTTCAAGGGCAGTGATATTCCGATTGACCCCGCCTGGACGTTCGGCGTTCTCCCCAATGGCGTGCGCTATGCGGTGCGGCATAATGAGGTGCCGCAGCATCAGGTGGCGGTTCGGGTTATCATCGACGCCGGCTCGTTCATGGAAGGGCCGCACGAGCTGGGCTATGCGCATTTCATGGAACATCTGAGCTTTCGCGGCTCGAAATATGACCCACTGGGGCAGGCGCTCAAAATCTGGCAGCGGCTCGGCACGACCTTCGGCTCGGATACCAACGCCAATACCGGCAATACGCAAACGGTTTACAAGCTAGACCTGCCCAATGCCACACCAGCGGGGCTGGAAGAGAGCATGAAGCTGCTCTCCAGCATGATGGAGGCGCCGCTGATTACATCGGCGGCAGTGGATTCCGAACGGCGCACGGTGGAAAATGAGGCGCGCGAATCGGGCGGGGCGGAAGAGCGGCTTGGAAATGCCACCCGCAACCTGTTTTTCGCGCACCAATTGCTCAGCACACGTCCGCCGATCGGCACTACTGCATCACTGGAGGCGGCGACGCCCCAGGCGCTGCGCGCCTGGCATGACCGCTGGTATCGGCCGGATCGCGCGATTATCGTGATCGTCGGTGATGGTGATCCAGCGCAGTTTGTGCAGCTTATAAAAAATAATTTTGGTGACTGGCGGGGCAAAGGACCAAGTCCCGCAGAACCGGATTTTGGCAAGCCGACGCCGCAACGAAACAATGTGGCCGTCATCCATGAGGCCGGACTCCCGACAGCACTGACCCTGTCCTGGGCGCGGCCCTGGCTGCCGCATAATGATACGATTGTCTATAATCAGGCCAAGCTGATCGATATCGTGGCGCTCAAAATTCTGAACCGCAGGTTGGAAGAGCGGGCACGCCAGGGCGAATCATTCCTCGTTGCCTCGGCCGATCAGCAGGATATTTCACGCTCGGTGGATGATACAGTTGTCCAGATGACGCCGCTGGGGGATGACTGGCGCAACGGGCTGGCCGATCTGCGCGGCATGATTGCCGAAGCGATGACCGTGCCGCCAACCAAAGAGGAAATCGACCGGGAGACCAAGGATTTCGTAACCGAACTCGACGCCGAGGTTGAACAGGCCCGCGCGGATACCGGCAGCAAGCTGGCGGATTCGATTGCGGAAGCCGTGGCCATTCGCGAAACCGTGGCGAGCCCGCAGGTGGCGCGGGATGTATTTGGGGCGTTGCAGGGCAAGATCAGCCCACAGGATATTGTCAAATCCACACAGCGCCTGTTCAGCGGCGTGGGCCCACGTTTGCTGATGTCTACCGCCAAGCCATTCCCCGATGGCGTGCGGCAACTGGAAGCGGCGTTGACCGCGCCTGTAAAACTGGTGTCATCGAAAGTGGATGGCCAGGTCAGCTTTGCGCAGCTTCCTGTCCTCGGCCCGCCGGGCAAAATCATATCAGTCGTGCCGGTTGCGCATGACACCATGAAGATTGTCACATTCGAGAATGGCGTACGCGCGCTGCTGCTGTCGCTTGATGGCGCATCTGGTCGTGTTTTCGTCTCGGCGCGTTTCGGGCGCGGGCGGCTGGCGATGCCGAAAGACAAGCCTACGGTGGCGTTTGCCGGTTCTGGAGCACTGGTGGCGAGCGGTATCGGCAAGCTCGGCCTCAATGAGCTGGATACGCTGATGAACGGCAAGTTGGTTGGCATGTCATTGCAAATCGATGACGATGCCTTTGCGCTGCGCAGCCAGACCGACGCTGCCAATCTGCCCGACGAGCTACGCCTGCTGGCGACAAAACTGGCCTATCCGCGTTGGGATGCCGCGCCGGTTGAGCGGGCGCGGGCGGCCATGCTCGCCGAGCAGGCGGGCGTTGATGCTTCCCCAGCCGGGTTGCTCGGCAATGCACTCGATGGCTTGCTGACCAGTGACGATCCGCGTTTTTCCAGCCCGACCCGTGCCCAGATCGAAGCACTCACGCCCGCATCGTTCAAGGACTTTTGGGCACCACAGCTTGCCGCCGGGCCGATTGAGCTCCTCATCGTGGGTGACTTCAAGGAAGCCGACGCGATCAAGGCCGCGCAGGCAACATTCGGGGCGTTGCCCGCGCGCACGGATGAGGCCGTATCTCCGGCAAGCTCCCATCTTTCGGGGCCGACACCAGCTTTGCAGCGCCGGATTGACTATCATCGCGGCGATGCCAATCAGTCCGCCGCCTTGCTCGCCTGGCCGGTGGGGCATGTTGGCGCAACCTCGTTTGAAGAACATAAGCTTGATGTGCTGGCCGCTATTTTCAACCAGCGGCTGTTCGACAAATTGCGTGAGGCGGCGGGAGAGGCCTATAGCCCGCGCGTTGATAACAACTGGCGGCATGTGTTTCCGGAAGGCAGCAGCATAGAGGTTGTGGCGCAGCTCAAACCCGCCAGTGTGGACAGTTTTTTCAAAATCGCGCGTGGGATTGCGGCTGATCTCGTGGCGCACCCGGTTTCAGTGGATGAATTCCAGCGCGCCTTGCAGCCGATGGAAGCGCTGGTAATGCGGGCCTTCAATTCGGAACTGTTCTGGCTCAATGACCTGGGCGGTGCGACGACAAACCAAAACCGCATCCAGGAGATTGTCAGTATGCCGGCGCAACTCAAGGCCATTACTCCAGCAGATATTCAGGATATGGCACGCACCTATCTGAAGCCCGGCAATGCGCTTGAATATGCGGTGCTGCCCCGGCCAAAGGCTAAGAGATAGTGTCGCTCAACCTGCGTCGTGCGTCACCAGCTTGAGCGCGGGCGTGTCGTCTTGCGTCCGATGAGTCATTTTACCATCGACCTGCGCACCGGCGGCGATATTGACCGTCGTATAGCTTAGATCACCCGAAATACGGGCAGCGCTGTCTATTGTCAGGTCGCGCGCAGAGACCGATCCATCGACCTCGCCGCCCAATTTTGCCTGTTCAGCAGTGATATGCCCTTTGATCCGGCCACTGGTGCCGAGCGAAAGTGTTGAGCACATCACATCGCCCTCCACGCAGCCATCGATTTGAACTTCGCCTGTGGAACGGACATGGCCTGAAATCACAACATCGGCTGCGATGATCGACAGACCTGAACTATGGGCACCATGGCCCGTTTTGGATTTTGTACCCAGCATTGATTCGCTCCCGTGAAGCCTGAGGCGCTACCATAACCCGTGCTGCTTGAAAACTGCACGCTCAGAATATGGGATCGTTGGCCGGATCATCCACGAGCGGCACCGCATCATGAATGCCGCACTCAACCTTGTCCCAGCCGCGCCAGCGCCCAGCACGCGGATCTTCGCCTGGCATCACTTTCGAGGTGCACGGTGCACATCCGATCGAAGGATAGCCCTGCACCACAAGTGGATGCGCGGCGAGAGCGTGCGCTTGTGCATAATCCCTAATATCGTCCGCAGACCAATCATGCAGCGGGTTGAATTTGACGCGGCCACTGCCGCCATCCGGCTCGAACAGCGGCAATCCGGCGCGCGCCGTAGACTGGAAGCCCTTGCGTCCCGTTATCGTCGCATCATAGCCTTCTAGCGCGCGTTCCAGCGGCGCAACTTTGCGGAGCGCACAGCAGCCATCGGGATCATACGACCAGCGCAGGCCGGTGGCATCCTTCGCGGCAAGTGCAGTTTCATCCGGGCGCAGGTTGCGCAGGTTGGTAAGGCCAAGCGATGCCACCAGCTCATCGCGATAGGCAAGTGTTTCAGGAAAATGCTTGCCCGTATCCAGAAACAGCACCGGGATATGCGGTTGAATCTGTGCGACAAGATGCAGCAGCACCGCGCTCTCTGCGCCGAACGAAGAAACGATCGCGGCGCGCCCGAGCAGCCCCTCGTTCAGCACAGCGCGCAGCATCTCCGTTGTTGCCTGCCCCGCAAAGCGCGCATTAAGTGCCGCAACATCCGCCGCTGTAAAGGCTGGGCGCGTATCGAGCACATCAAGCGCGCGCGCTGAGTTACCCATGGCGTCGCTTCCAGACCGGCTGCTCCGTATCGGCGGCAGATTGATAGACATCAGGGTGGATCGCGAGCAGTCGCGCGACCGTCGCATCATTGAGCGGGGCATCGGGCGCGAAGGCATCAAAACCACAGCGGCGCATGAACGGAATCTGGTCAGCGAGAACATCACCCGCCGCGCGCAATTCACCGGCATAGCCCGCCTCGCGCAAAATGCGCGCTGCCGAATAGCCCCGGCCATCACGGAAAGTGGGGAAAGCGACCTCGACTAGCGTCAACCGCGCCAGATGCGGGATGAGCGCGCGGGCATCCTCGTCCGGTTCCAATAGCACGGCGATCGCGCCCGGCTGCTCAAGGAACGCATCGAGCGTGACGCCCGCCGCTTCGGGCGCATCATCGGTGCGGAAACGCAGCTCAGCCATAAATCGCCTCCTTGAAAGGCTCGAAACCGACGCGACGATAGGTATCGAGGAAACGCTCGCCTTCTTTGCGTGCGCCCAGATAATGCGCGACCACGCGCTCAACCGCATCGACAATGCCGTCCTCGTCAAAGCCGGGGCCGGTGATTTTACCAAGCGCGGCATCCTCCGCGCCCGAACCGCCAAGCAGCAACTGGTAATTCTCGGTGCCTTTGCGATCGACTCCCAGGATTCCGATATGCCCGGCATGATGATGCCCGCAGGCATTGATGCAGCCCGATATTTTGAGCTTCAGCTCACCAATCGCGGCTTGGCGTTCGGGATCGGCGAAGCGCTCCGCAATCTTCTGCGCGACCGGGATTGAGCGCGCATTGGCCAGACTGCAATAATCCAGCCCTGGACAAGTGATGATGTCGGTGATCGTGTCGAGATTGGCCTCCGCCAGCCCGTGTGCGGCCAGCACATCATAAAGCTCACGCAAATCGGCACGCCGCACATGCGGCAGCACGATGTTCTGGGCGTGGCTGAC
>JAGWQR010000077.1 GCA_028869975.1 Alphaproteobacteria bacterium
CGAACGCGCGCTGGCTCTGGGTGCGCGGGCGGCGCTCGATCCCGCGAATTGTGATCTACGCGCCGAACTGGTCAAGCTGCATGGCGAGGTGCCCTCCTATGGCCGGGTCGGCGTTGGCACCGACGCGTATATCGATGCGGCGGGCGCGCCCAATATCCTCACGCAAGTGATCATGATGGCGAAATTCCATGCGCGCATGGTGATTACAGCCGCCTATATGAAACCGATCGAGGTGCCGATTGGGCGGATGCTGACCAGCGAAATGACCATCACCACGGCGGTCGGCTACCCCGATGAATTCCCAGAAGTGATCGCCGCGATGCCACGTCTGGCGGACAAGATCGCGTCGCTCATCAGCCACCGAATGCCGTTTGACCAGATTCTTGAAGGCTTGAAGGTCGCCGCCACGCCGCAATCGGCCAAGGTGATGATCGAGATGAGCGGCGCATGAGCGAAGCGGCGAAACCCGCGCTTGCGTCGCTGGTACGTGCGGGCGATGTGCAGAGTGAAGCCGTCGCGATCACGCCGTTCATCTTCATGGCGCGCGACATTTCCAACGCCTATCTGATCACGACCGATGACGGCGATGTGATGGTCAATACCGGCTTTATGGATGCCGCCAACCAGGAGCGCAACGCCGCGCTGTTCGCCCCGCACCGGACGGGTGCGCTCAAACACATCATCCTCTCCCAAAGCCATGCCGATCATTTTGGGGGTGTGCCCAAGTTCAAAGAGCCAGGCACGGTCGTCATCGGCGGGCCGGGTTATAATGAGGCCTGGGGCGATATGCAGCGGCTCCAGCCTTTCTTTGGCCCGCGCTCGGCCAAGCTGTGGGGTAGCACGTTGCGGCGGGGTGCCGCGCCCGCACCGCCGCCGAACGTGGCGCCGGATCTGCTGGTTGACCGCCATATGGTGATCGAACAAGGCGGACGCACATTCGAGCTGATCCATGCGCCAGAGGGCGAAACGGTCGATAATCTCATTGTCTGGATGCCCAAGGAGAAGGTTGCGTTCACCGGCAATCTGGTCGGGCCGGTGTGGCTGTCGATGCCTTTCTTCTGCACGGTGCGCGGCGACAAGCCCCGGCTGGTGTGGAACACGCTGAAGTCGCTTGAAAAACTCAAGGCGCTGGGGGCCGAAATCATCATTACCGGGCATGGCGAGCCCATTACTGGTGCTGACCATATCCGTGCAGACATCGAGAAGATGATCGGCGCGATCAGCTATGTCCGCGACGCGACACTCGACGGGATGAACGCGGGCAAGACGGTGCATGAACTGATGCGCGAAGTGGCGCTGCCCGCGCATCTCAAAATCGGCGAGTTTCATGGCAATGTCCGCTGGGCGGTGCGCACGATCTGGGATGAATATGCCGGCTGGTTCCATTATGAAGACGGCACCACCGCGCTATATGGGGTGCCGCGCTCGGCGGTGAACGCTGATCTGGTTGAACTGGCAGGCGGGGCGGACGCGCTTGCCTGCCGCGCACAGGCGCATGTCGATGGCGGGCGGCCATTGGAGGCGATCCATCTGACCGATATTGTGCTGGGGGCCTCCCCGGATCATGCTGCCGCGCTCATCGCCAAAAAGGCCGCGCTTGAAGCGCTGCTCACTGCCTCGGGCGGTACCAATCTGTCCGAAACGATGTGGCTCAAATCGGAAATCGCCGATGCCGAAAAGCGGCTCAACCCGGAAGGATAAACCATGAGTGACAACGCCGCCCTCCATGAAATGCTCGCGCATCATGCGATCCGCACCTGTCTGGCGCGGCTGGCGCGCGGCGAGGACCGGCGCGATGCGACGCTTATCCAAAGCTGCTGGTGGCCCGACGCGAAGTTCGATTACGGCGTTTATAACGGCGACTTTCCTGCGTATCTGGCATGGGTTGTGCCCGGTGCCGAGGCGATCAAGGACACGCAGCATATAATCGGGCAAAGCGTCATCGAGCTTGATGGTGACACGGCGAAAGCCGAGACGCATGTCGTATCGTATCACCGGGTTGATATGGGCGCAGGGGATCGCGACACCTGCATCGGCGGGCGCTATCTTGATATGTTCGCCAAGCGCGACGGCACATGGCGGATCGCAGATCGGGTGATGCTGTATGACTGGTCGCAGGATTGGGGCGACGCGGCGGATTGGGCGCAGGGCGTGATGGGCTATCCCTTCACCGCCGGGCATTTCCCCGGCCGCGCACATGGCGATCATAGCGTTGAATTCTTCGGAAAGGGCTGCAAATGAGCGCGCCGCTTGCAGGCAAAGTCGCGGTGGTCACCGGGGCGAGCCGGGGCATCGGCAAGGGCATCGCGCTGGTGCTCGCGGAGCAGGGCGCAACCGTTTACGTCACCGGCCGCACGGTCAAGGAAGGCGATTATTACCTGCCAGGCACGGTTGGCGGCACGGCGACAGAGTGCGATGAACGCGGGCGCGCAAGCGGCGGGCGTGGCATCGCGGTCGCCTGTGATCATGGGGATGATGCGGCGGTGGCGGCGCTGTTCGATCAGGTGAAAAGCAACTCGGGACGCCTCGACATTCTCGTCAATAATGCGTTCCAGCTTTCCGACGATCTGCTCGATGGCAAGCCTTTTTTCGAGAAACCCCTCTCGAATCTCGAGATGTGGGATGTCGGCGTACGCTCCAACTACACCGCCGCCTGGCATGGTGCGCAGATCATGGCCCCGCAAAAGTCAGGACTTATTGTTGCAATTTCGGGCTTTGTCGGGCGAACCTATACCTATGGCGTGGTGTTCGGCACGTCCAAATCAGCGGTCGGGCGGATGGCGCGCGATATGGCGATCGAGCTTGAGTCGTATAATATCGCGTCGCTCACGCTCTGGCAGGGGCTGACACTGACCGAGAAAGCGCAGGATAATCTCGCCAAAATGCGCGCGCAAATGTCTACATCGATCACCAATATGACCGGCAGTTCGGTTGAACATCCCGGAAGGGTGATTGCGGCGCTTGCAACCGATCCAGACGTGATGCAGCGCTCGGGTGGCGAGTTCATCACCGCCGAACTGGCGCAGGAGTATGGGATTACCGACATCGACGGCCGAGTCATCCCGTCGGCGCGGGCCACGCGCGGTGCGCCGCTCTGGGGGCCGATTTCCGAGAATGATTATCATGGGAAGTGACGCCCGCCTCCAGACGCTGCACGACAAGGCGGACATCATGGACTGCCTCACCCGCTTCTGCCGGGGGATGGACCGGTTCGATCGTGACCTCTACCTCTCCGCTTTCTGGGATGATGCAACGGTGGCGGCGGGGCCGTATGTCGGGGATGCTTCCGGCTGCTGGGATTGGGCCAGGCCGATGCACGAGGCCGGGCAGGTGCTTACCCATCATGCGCTGCTCAACAACACGCTCGATGTGGATGGCAATACAGCGCATTCGGAAACTTATTATCAGTTTGCGGCGCGCAATCATCCCTGGGAAGAGGGCGGTGGCGAAACGGTGATGCTGGCTGGCGGGCGCTATATCGACCGGCTGGAGCGGCGGGACGGCGCATGGCGGATCGTCTTGCGCACCAATATTATCGAATGGTCGTGCCTCCAGCCCGCCATGCCGCTGCCCTTTGGTGATGTGCCCGATATTGCCGCCAACGGGATCTCGGCACGCGACGAGAGCGACCCCAGCTATGCCCGCCCGCTCACCAACCAGCGCGCGCCCCACAACCCAAATCAAGGATAAGTCCATGAGCGAATTGCGTTTTGACAATCGGGTTGCCGTCATCACCGGCGGCGGGCGGGGCCTGGGCCGCGCCTATGCCGAATTGCTGGGCAGCCGGGGTGCCAAAGTCGTGATCAATGACAATGGTTCGGCGATTGTCGGCACCGGCGGCGATGGCTCACCCGCCGATGAGGTCGTCGCGGCGATCAAGACGGGCGGCGGTGAAGCGGTCGCCAATACCGACAGCGTGGCAACATTTGCGGGCGGCGGCCATATCATCCAAGCCGCGCTCGATCATTTCGGGAGCATCGACATCCTCATCCATTCGGCAGGCAATGTCCGCTACGGCGCGCTGGATGAAGTGAGCGAGGAGGATTTCCGTGCGGTGATCGATGTGCACCTCATGGGCGCGTTCAATGTCGTGCGCCACGCCTTTCCGCACATGAAAGCGTCGGGCTATGGCCGCTGCGTGCTCACCGGGTCGATTGGCGGGATTTATGGCACGCACCGGGTTGCGAATTATGGCGCATCCAAGGCGGGAACCTTCGGCCTCAACAACGTCATCGCGATTGAGGGTGCGGAGCACAACATCAAATCGAACGTCATCCTTCCCGGTGCGGTCACGCGCATGTCCGAAGGCGTGGACATCTCGCAATTTCCGCCAATGGGGCCGGAGAAGGTTGCGCCGGTGGTGGGCTATCTCTGCCATGAGAGTTGCGCGATTTCGGGCGAAATGCTCGTGTCGATGGCGGGGCGCGTGGCGCGCGCGTTCATTTCGGAATCTGAAGGCGTTTATGAACCCGACTGGACCATCGAGATGGTTGCCAAGCGGCTCGATGCCATTCGCGATCCCGCAAGAAGCTGGTCCGCTGCGCCCGGCCAAGGCTATGCCGAGCAGTTCACTCGCAGCTTTGCGATGCTGCGCGCGGCGGGTGTGACGTGGTGAACTCGTCATCGCCGCTGCGTTCAATCGCCGTGCCTCTGGCGCACAAGCGCGCTTGCCCTAAAGGTTGGGCGCTATGATTTCCGTCGATCAACTGCTCGCCGATGCGCGCGCCCAAACTGGCCTTGACGATTTTGGTGATCCGACCATGTTCGACGGGCTAAACCGCCTCATCGATGCGCTCAACACCGAGGCTAAGATCAGCGAGACCGGTGCACAGCGCTGGTCAGCAAGCATCACCGCAACGCTCGCCAACCGGTTAAAGGTTGAGGATTATCTCAAGGCCAATCCGCATCTGCTCGATGCGCCGATTGAAAAGCCGTTGTTCGTCTTTGGCCTGCCGCGCACGGGGACGACACTGGCGATTAACCTGCTCACCGCCGATCCGGCGCGGCGTTTTTTCATGCGCTGGGAGGCGATGAATACCATACCGCCCGCCGGGCCCGGTGCACAGCGTACCGATCCGCGTTACCATGAAGAACAGGCACGGCTCGACATGGCGCTGAAATATTTGCCGCACATCACGGCGATGCACCATGAAGATGCCGACTCATCGACCGAGTGCCAGTTCGCGATGGCCCCGGCCTTTTGCGCGCAGCTTTATGATTCGCAGGCTTATATCCCCAGCTACTCCGAATGGTTCCTGCATACCGATTATCGGCCCGCCTTCCGCTATCACAAGCGGCTGATGCAGCTCCTCCAGCAACACAATAAGGGCCGCTGGACGTTCAAGAACCCCTGGCATCCGCTCTATCTCGATGCGCTGCATGAAACATACCCGGATGCGCAGCTGGTGATGACGCATCGTGATCCGGCGGAAGTGGTCGCGTCGGCCTGCTCGCTCATCTTTGCGGTGCGCCAGATGTTCGGTGACAATGTTGATCCGGTCGCGTGCTCCGACTTGCTCGTCCATACATTTGATTTAATGATCGCGCGGGTGGACGCATTTGAGGCGAAACAAGGTGCGAGATCGATCCACCATATCCTATACACTGATCTTGTGACCGATCCCGTAGGCGAGATGCGCAAAGTTTACGCAAAGTTTGGCGAACCCTTCAGGGCGGATGCGGAATCAGCCATGCAGGCGCTGATGGCCGCCAAGCCGCAGAATAAATTCGGCAAGCATGAATATAAACTGGAGGATTATGGCCTGACCCGCAATCAGGTGCACGACCATTTTGCGGACTATATAGACCGCTACGGCATTGTCTGCAAGGGAC
>JAGWQR010000078.1 GCA_028869975.1 Alphaproteobacteria bacterium
GGCCAATGGTCTCGCCGGCGATGAGATGATGGGCGTGGCGCTCGCTACCGTTATGGTCGCGGCACTCGGCCACCGGATCAACTGGCGCGTCCAGCTTGGCGTGGCGCTCGCCGTGGCGGTGATCGGCAATCTCATGTCGGCGGCGATGGTCGCATCGCCAATGCTCGGTGCAGGGCGCTTCATTGCAGGGCTGGGGCATGGTGCGATTATCGGCTTGAGCTTCACCTTTATCGGCCTGACGACGCGGATCGCGCGCAACCTTGCACTCTATCTGCTGCTGTTGCTTGCTTATGGTGCGCTGGGGATCTGGTTCCTTCCCGCTCTGCTCGATGCGATTGGTTTCAAAGGACTGTTTCTGGGCTTTGCCGCGCTGACCATGGCTGGATTCCTTACCATTGCCTCTGTGCCGCGCACAGCGGATGAGCGCGTCGAGCCCAACCCTCATGCCCTTCAGTTGGGCGCACTCTGGCAGATTGCGGCGCTGGGAGCACTACTCGCGTACAACCTTGCCATGGGGATCGCCTGGGCGAATCTTGAACTGATCGGTACCCATGCCGGCATTCCCGATTCACAGGCTGGCTTTGCCCTGGGCATCTCGCAGATCATGGCGGTGGGCGGGGCGCTCGTAGCGGTGTTTCTCGCTGAAAAACTGGGGCGATGGGGACCGATTGCGCTTGGGATACTCGGCGGAAATTTCTGCATCGCGCTTTTACTCGGCAAACCCGGCTACACTCTCTTTCTGGGAGCGGTATGCGGGCTCAACATCCTCTGGAACTTCGTGCTGCCGTTCATACTGAGTGCGGTCAGCGATTGCGACACGAGCGGGCATATGATGACGCGCGCAATCTCACTGCAAATGATCGGGCTGGGGTTCGGGCCGATTGTGGCGGGCGCAATGCTCGGCAACAACGGCTATGGCACAATCCTGAGCTTGTGCATGGCGCTCTTCATTTTGAGTTATGCACTGCTTCTTACTGTAATGTTCGTACACCGTAAGGCGCTGGCCAAGCGCCAATCATTGCGCTGAGTTGCGTTCTTCTGTCCGAAACTGCCAAGCACGTTCGGCACGACCGTAGTTTGCTAATATCACGAAAAAGACCATCCCGGAGGAGAAAGTTCATGCGCGTGCGCACGTCCCCGTATATCTATGCCCTGTTGAGCGCGTCAGCACTGGCGCTCGCCGCGCCCGCGCTTCATGCGCAGGATGCCAAATCCTCTGCGGATGCGGTTGCCCCCGGCGAAATCGTTGTTACCGCCAACAAGCGCGTGCAGAATGTGCAGAAGGTCGGCATTGCGATCACCGCCATAGGCAGAGATGAAATGCACGCCATCGGCCGCCAGGATGTGACCGCGCTCGAAGGCCAGGTGCCCGGCCTCTCGGTCAACCAATACTCGCCCACCATCACCATATTCAACATTCGCGGCGTGTCGCAGAATGATTTCACCGATGCACAAGAGGCGCCAATCGCCTTTTATGATGACGAGGTGTATGTGGCGTCGCTCGGCGCCATCACGGGGATGAACTTCGATCTTGATCGGGTGGAAGTGCTGCGCGGGCCGCAGGGCACCTTGTTCGGGCGCAACGCAACCGGCGGGCTGGTACAGTTCATTTCGGCCAAGCCGACCAAGGAGCTTGGCGGCTTCCTCACCGTTACCGGCGGCTCATTCGGCCAGTTCGCGACGGAAGGTGCGATCAGCGGCCCGCTGTCCGATACCGCTCAGGCGCGCCTCTCCTTCACCACCAATAATTCGGATGGTTACATCACCAACATCAACCCGAACAGCAACGGCAAGCTCGGCAACGCCAACTTCTACGCGCTGCGCCTGCAACTGGCCGATGAGATTACCCCCGATGACAAACTCAACGTCAAGGTGCAGTTGCTGCGCAATGCGCATGAGCGCAACGCCGGGCTATATAGCTGGGCGGCAACCTACCCCGATCCCGCCAATCACGGCCTGGGCAATTTTGCCGCCAATGTGCCCGGCGGCAACCCCGGCGCGCCCTTCACCGGCGCCACGCAAGGCCAGGACGCCAATGGCTATGGCACCACCAACACCAATCCCTTCATCCAGAATTTTGATCGCAATCCCAGCTTTGATCGCAGCTATTGGGATGTAATGGTACGCTACGAGCATAATTTTGGCGGCAATATCCAGCTCACCTCCATCTCCGATTATCAGAATCTGCAAAAACATTATAAAGAAGATTCGGACATGTCGCCGCTGACGACATTCAATTATGATACCGACCAGAATTTCTATCAGGTCTCGCAGGAGCTGCGCCTGTCCGGCAAATCGGACAAGACCAACTGGGTATTGGGCGGTTATGGCCTGATTATCCACTCAAACAACGCCTATCTGGTCAACAATCCGACCACCACTTATCCCGGCCTCGGCCTGCTCTCCTATGGCGGGCCGCTCTCCACCAAAACCATCGCCGGCTTCGGGCAGCTTGAATATGCGGTTTCAAACAAGCTCAAGCTGATCGGCGGCCTGCGCTATTCCTATGACAAGAAGGACGAGGATTTCTACGATTACTGGAACGGCGCGCAGGTGTTTATCTGGTCGCAGCAGGCGGCCAATATCGAGGCGCTGCGCCATGAGACGTTCGGCAACTGGTCGGGCAAGGCCGAAATTGATTACAAGCCTGATGACAATACGCTCATCTATCTCAGCGCCAATCGCGGCACCAAATCGGGCGGCTTTGGGGTAGATTCGGGCACGGCCTTCACCATCGATCCCACCGTGGCGGCGGCAACCGGGGCCACGCTCATCAGCAAAATCCCGTTCGATCAGGAGGTGCTGACCAATTATGAAGGCGGCTTCAAGCTGACCCTGCTCAACCACAGCACGCACTTCAACGGCTCGTTCTTCTATTATGATTATTCCAATTATCAGGCGTTCCAGAATGTCGGTGTCAACCAGGTCATCACCAACCACCAGGCCTATGCGCACGGGGCCGAGTTCGAGCTGAATTCGCGCCCGCTCAAGGGTCTGTATCTGTCAACCTTCGTCACGCTGATGAGCTCAAAGATCAAGAACATCGTGCTGCCCGACAATAGTCTGGCAGACCGGGTGCTCCCGCAGGCACCGGATACGTCGATCGGTGCACTGGCGCGCTATGCCTTTGCGGTCGGGCCGGGCGAGTTGAGCCTGCAAACCGACTGGAAATATGAATCGAGCATGTATTTTGAAACCAACAACGCGCCAACCGACTTTGAACCAGGCCACACGGTCGGCAATGCGCGCATCGCCTATAGCTTCCACGAGGGCAAATATGAGATTGCCGGCTTCGTCAACAATCTGACCGACAAATGGTACCGGATCTACAATCTCGATCTGTCGGGCCTGCTCGGCTCATCGAACCAGACCTATGCGCGCCCGCGCACCTGGGGCGGATCGCTGACGGTAAAGTTCTGAGGGTTGAAGGGGCGCGGCATTAAAGGGTGCCGCGCCAGCCCTACTCAATAAACGACCACGCTGCGGATGCTCTCGCCCGCGTGCATCAGATCGAAACCCTTGTTGATGTCCTCAAGGCTGAGCACATGGGTAATCATCGGGTCGATGGCGATTTTGCCTTCCATATACATATCCACGATCTTGGGCACATCTGTGCGGCCCTTTGCCCCGCCGAACGCGGTGCCGCGCCAGTTGCGCCCGGTGACAAGCTGGAAGGGCCGCGTGCTGATTTCCTTGCCCGCTTCCGCTACACCGATGATGACGCTGGTACCCCAGCCCCTGTGGCAGCATTCGAGCGCGGTGCGCATCACTTCGGTGTTGCCCGTGGCATCGAACGAATAATCCGCACCGCCATCAGTCATGGCGACAATCTTGGCGATGGTGTCCTCGCGCGACATGCCTTTCGAGTTGAGGAAGTCGGTCATGCCGAACTGGCGGCCCCAGCTTTCCCGATCGGGGTTGATGTCCACGCCGATGATTTTGGTGGCACCCGCGAGTTTCGCACCCTGAATGACATTGAGGCCAATCCCGCCCAGCCCGAACACGACGACATTATCGCCCGGCTGGACTTTCGCGGTGTTCGTCACTGCGCCGACCCCAGTGGTGACGCCGCAGCCGATATAGCAGCTTGTTTTGAACGGGGCGTCCTCGCGGATTTTCGCTACAGCAATCTCGGGCAGAACGGTGAAGTTGCTGAACGTCGAGCAGCCCATATAATGGAATATCGTCTGGCCGCGATACGAAAAGCGTGAGGTGCCGTCGGGCATCAACCCTTTGCCCTGCGTGGCGCGGATCGCTGTGCACAGATTGGTTTTGCCTGAGAGGCAGGATTTGCACTTGCCGCACTCTGGGGTGTAGAGCGGGATAACATGATCACCGGGCTTGACGCTCGTCACGCCCGCGCCGACCTCGCGCACCACGCCCGCACCTTCATGGCCGAGCACGCTCGGGAAAATCCCCTCCGAGTCGAAGCCATCCAACGTATAGGCATCGGTATGGCAGATTCCTGTCGCCATGATCTCGACCAGCACCTCGCCTTGCCTAGGCCCCTCCAGATCAAGCTCGACAATCTCAAGCGGCTTCTTGGCCTCAAACGCAACGGCGGCACGGGTTTTCATTTCAGTCTCCTGCTCTGATTTTCACTGCGCACTAAGGCAGTCGCGCAGATTCGTCCAGCGTCACTTAAGCGCCACAATCGCCGCCCTCACCCCCGCGACCAGCTCATCAATCTGCGCCTCCGAAATAATCAGCGGCGGCGAGAAGGCGAGCGCATCGCCGCTCTGGCGCACCAGTTGCCCGGCGCGGAAGCAATGGACGAACGCCTCATAGGCGCGCGCACCCGGTGCACCCGCGCGCGGGGCCATCTCCACTGCGCCCATCAGCCCGATCGTGCGAATGTCGATGACGTGCGGGCAATCACGCAGGCTGTGCAGCGCCTTTTGCCAATGATCGGCGAGGCCCTGCGCCGCGCGGGTGAGCAGCCCTTCACGTGCATAAATATCGAGCGTGGCCTGCCCCGCCGCGCACGCCACCGGATGCCCGGAATAGGTATAGCCGTGGAACAGCTCGATCGTCGCCTCCGGCCCGGTCATCAGCGCGTCATGGACATGGCCACCGACCAACACTGCACCCATCGGCACCGCGCCATTGGTTAGCCCCTTGGCACAGGTGATGATGTCGGGCTGCACGTTGAAATACTGCGCGGCAAAGGGTGTGCCCAGCCGCCCGAAGCCGGTGATCACCTCATCAAAAATCAGCAATATGCCATGCTTGGTGGCAATTTCGCGCACCCGCTCCAGATAGCCTTTGGGCGGGATCACCACCCCCGCCGAGCCTTGCACCGGCTCGATGATGACGGCGGCAATCGTCTCGGCGCCGTGCAGCGCCACCGCGCGTTCCAAGTCTTCGGCCAGCTCCAGCCCATGCGCGGGCTGGCACGGCGAGAAGGCATCGCGCGCGATGTCGAGCGTGTGGCGCATATGATCAACGCCAGGCAGGCCGGGGCCGAACACGCGACGATTATTGACGAGACCCCCCACCGAAATCCCGCCAAAGCCGACGCCATGATAGCCCTTCTCGCGGCCAATGAAGCGCGTGCGCTGGCCTTCCCCGCGCGCGCGGTGATAGGCGAGCACAATTTTGAGCGCGGTATCGACCGACTCCGATCCCGAATTGGTGAAGAACACATGATCGATACCGTCAGGCGCGAGTTTCGCCAGCGCGGTCGCGAAATCGAACGAGAGGCTGTGCCCCATCTGGAAATTGGGGGCATAGTCCATCGTCAGCAACTGGCGGTGCGCGGCATCGGCAATTTCGGTGCGGCCATGTCCCGCATTGACGCACCACAGCCCCGCCGTGCCGTCGAGCACCTGGCGGCCATCATCGCTGGTGTAGTGCATGTCCTTTGCGCCCACGAACATGCGCGGATCGGCCTTGAACTGGCGGTTGGCGGTGAACGGCATCCAATAGGCGTTCATATCGGGCGTATTGCGGGGCAAGGTCATGGTGTCTCCTTGGAGTTGAAATCAGGCGGCGCGCCACGTCATGCGGCGCGCACTTCGGTCATCGCATCTTCAGTAGCATGGGCGAAGGCGTCGCCAAGATAGTGCGCATATTCACATCTGGCCAAAATGGCCTTGGGCGGAAAAATAACCGGGTTGTTGCGGTAGGCATCGTCCATCAGCCTCGCCGCCGCCATGTTGGGCGTGGGGTAGCGAATGGTGTTGGTAATCCCCGCGCCCACATGCGCATCGAGCAGGAAGTTGATAAACTCATGCGCCAGATCGGGGTTGGGTGCGCCGGTGGGGATGCACAGACAATCGCTCGTCAGTTCGGAACCCTCGCGCGGCACAACAAAGTTGAGATCGGGGTCTTCCATCATCACCTGCGCAACATCGCCATTATATTCGACCACAATGTCGATGTCGCCGGCCTCAAGCAGGCTCTGGCCATCATCGTCATGGAACAGCAATATGTTGGGCTTCTGGCGGATGAGCAGGTCGGTCGCCGCGCGCAGATAGCGCGGATCGGTCGAATTCATCGGAAAGCCGAGATATTTATACACCAGGCGGAAGGTATCCGCACTCTCCGAAAACAGGCCGATCCGCCCTTTGTATTTGTCGGAATCGAACACATATTTCCAGCTGTCGGGCACAAAGCCGGGGAACACCGATTTACGAAAGCCAATCCCCAGCACCAGCCAGGTATAAGGCATTGAATAGCGCCGCCCGCGATCAAAGGGCACATCGCGGAAATCAGGTTCGATATTGGCAAAGTTGGGAATTTTGCTATGATCGAGCGGCAGCAACATCCCCACCTGCGCCATGCGCTCGACAAAGTCATTCGACGGCACAATCACATCAAAGCCCTGATTGCCGCCGCGCAGCTTGGCGAACAATTCGTCATTATTCGCGAACAGCGACATATGAACGTCAACCCCGGTCGCCTTTTTGAAATCGGCAAGCGTGGTGTCGCCGATATAGGTATCCCAGTTGTAGAAATTGAGCCGCTTCCCCTCAGGCTGCGTGCATCCCTCCAGCAACCACGTAAAGGTCAGCCCCACCCAGGCCGCGCCGGTCTGGGCAAGCAGCGAACGGCGTGAGACAGGCTTGCGGACGTGCATCTAGACCTTCAGCAGCAGATGGTCGCGTTCCCAAGAGCTGATGACGCCCTCAAACGCATCCAGCTCGGCCGCCTTGATCCCGAGGAAGGTTTTGACAAATTCCGCACCCAGCAGCTCGATCACCGGAGCGCACAGAGCAAAACGATCGAGAGAATCCTGCAATGTTTTGGGCAAAGTACGCGGCTTGAGATAAGCATTCGAGCGGATGAGTGGCATCGGCTCCAACTTGTCACGAATGCCGATATAGCCGCACACCAGCGCCGCCGCAATTGCGAGATAGGGGTTCGCATCTGAGCCGGGCAGTCGGTTTTCGATCCGTGTGCTCGCGCCATCGGCAATCGGTACACGCAGACCGCAGGTGCGGTTGTCCAACCCCCATTGCAGGTTGATCGGCGCGCTGTGATTAGGGCGCATCCGCCGGAAGCTGTTGACATTGGGCGCATAGAGCGGCGTGATTTCAGGCAAATAAGTTTGCAACCCACCGACAAAGTGCTTGAACAAATCGGTGATATGGCCCTTGCGTCCATCCGAAAACAGGTTCTTGCCGGATGTTTTGTCGTGTAGTGAAATATGCTGGTGCATCGCCGAGCCGGGTTGGAACTCCATCGGTTTGGCCATGAAGGTGGCATAGACACCGTGGGATAGCGCAACCTGACGCACGATCCGCTTGAACACCATCACCTGATCGCACAAATGGATGGGCGCCCCATGGTTGAAATTGATCTCCAACTGCGCGGTGCCGCTCTCATGAATCATCGTATCAAGATGCAGCGACGCAATCTCGGAATGATCGTAGATATCCTCGATGATGTCCTCATATTCATTCACCGCTTCAAGCCCATAGGGCTGCGGCGCGGTTTCGGCACGGCCCGAGCGCCCGGTCGGCGGTTGTAGCGGCAGATCAGGATCGACATTGGTCTGGGTGAGGTAGAATTCAAGCTCGGGCGCAACCGCGACCGCCCAGCCTTCCTTGTCATACAGATCAAGAATGCGTTGCAGCACCCGGCGCGGCGCGATTTCGGTCGGCTTGCCATCGCGGTCGGTGGTATCGGCAAAGACGAACGCGGTCGGCGTCTTGAAGCCGGGCGCCACGCAGATCGACTCCGGATCGGGGTGGAGCGACACATCGGGGTCGCGATAGGCGGCATCCTCTTCGCTCACATCCACATCGGCATATTCGCCGGTCACGGTCACGTTGAAGATGGATTGTGGCATCCGCAGGCTGCCGTCATAGGCCGATTTGACGAACTTCTGCGCCGGCCAGACCTTGCCGCGCAGCACGCCATTCATATCGGGAACCAAGCACTCGACCTCGGAAATCCCGCGCTCGGCAATCCAGCTTTTGAAAAAATCGGTCATCGTCTAGCTCCGCTGTTCCAGTTCCGGTGTCGCCTCATCCAGCGCCGCCCGGATCGTATCAACCATGAAGTCGATCTCTTCATGGGTGATGATCAGCGGCGGCGAGAACACGATCGAATCGCGCACCGCGCGCACCATCAGCCCACGCCTTATACATGCATCGCGCACCGGCACGCCAGAGGACTGGCTGGTGCCGCAGCGCCGGTTCGTGCCCTTTTCCGCCACAATCTCAACCGCGCCGATCAACCCGAGATTGCGCGCCTCACCGACGTGGCGGTGCCCGCGCAGCCGCTCAAGCGCCTTTGCCAGATAGGGGCCGGTGTCGGTGCGCGTGCGTTCAACGAGGCGTTCCTGTTCGAGGATCTCGACATTCTTGAGCGCGACCGCGCACGCCACCGGATGGCCGGAATAGGTATAACCATGCGTCCATTCTTCGTCTGACGCGCGCAGCGTCTCGACAATCTCGGATGACACCGCCGTTGCCGAAACCGGAATATAACCCGACGACAGCCCCTTCGCCATGCAGACAATATCGGGCTTCGTGCCATAATGCTGGAAGCCGAACCACTCCCCCAGCCGCCCGAAGCCACAAATCACTTCGTCGGAAATATACAATATGCCGTATTTCTTGCAGATCGCGTCGATGCTCGGCCAGTATCCGGCAGGCGGGATGATCGCGCCGCCCGCACCCAGCACCGGATCACCAATGAACGCCGCCACCCGCTCGGGGCCGACCTGCAAGATGCGCTCTTCCAGCGCATTGGCGGCACGGGTCGCAAACGCCTCCTCATCCTCGCCAAACCCTTCGCCGAAGGGATAGGGCTGCTGGATATGTTCGATGTCGGCAATGGGGGTGCCATGCTGCTTGTGCATATAACTCATGCCGCCCAATGCCGCGCCGAGCACGGTGGTGCCATGATAGGCGTTGGTGCGCGCGATGAACACGGTGCGCTGCGGCTCGCCCTTCAAAATCCAGTAATAGCGCGCAAGCCGATACGCGGTATCATTCGCCTCCGAGCCTGAATTGTTGAAGAAGATGTGCTGCAAGTTGCCGCCGAGCTTCTCTGCCAGCTTGGCTGCCAGTTCAACTGCGGGCGGGGTCACGGTCTTGAACAAGGTGTTGTAGAAGGGCAGCTCCAGCATCTGGTCGTGCGCAACCTTGGCCAGTTCTTCGCGGCCATAGCCGGCATTGACGCACCACAGCCCCGCCATACCATCGAGCATCTTGTGACCGTCGATATCATAGATGGTCGAACCCTGCGCGCGCGTGATGATGCGGTTGCCGCCGCTGCGCTGATGCTCAGCATAGCTGGAATGCGCAGGCAGATGGTGCGCCACATCGAGTTTGCGCAGTCGCTCGGCATCATAATTCTTCAACATGTTCTTCTCCTTCAAACTTTCATGCCATCAGCACCGCGACCGCATCGGGCGCCCAGCGCAGCCACACCGGCGCGCCATCATGGCACCAGTCATTGTCGTGGCGGCTGGCATTGGGGCGCAGCACTTTGAGCATCTGCGTGCCCACCTTCACCTCATACACCGTTTCCGAGCCGAGATAGGCGCTGTAGCTCACCACGCCCTCAACCAGATTGCTGCCCGCAGGTGCGGCCGGATTGGCCGCCGCTGGCCTATCTCCCTCGCGGCGGATGATCTCCATCTTCTCGGGGCGGATGGCGGCCCACACGGTTGATCCCGCCGCACCCGAGACGCCATGATCGAGCCAGATTTTCGTGCCCCAGGCGGGAGCATCAACCAGCGCCCGGCATGGTTCATCCTCAATCAGCGTGCCTTCAACCATGTTCACATTGCCGATAAAGTCCGCAACAAAGCGATTGGCGGGGAATTCATACATATCCCAGGGCGTGCCGCACTGTTGCAGCGTGCCGTTGTTCATCAGCGCACAACGATCGGCCATTGCCATCGCCTCATCCTGATCGTGCGTGACCATGACAAAGGTGACACCGACCTTGAGCTGAATCTGCGCCAGCTCCACCCGCATTGCCTCGCGCAATTTGGCATCGAGCGCCGACAAGGGCTCATCGAGCAGCAGCACCTTGGGCCGCTTGACCAGCGCGCGCGCCAACGCCACCCGTTGCCGCTGCCCGCCCGAGAGCTGATCGGGCTTGCGCGCGCCATAATCCGCCAGCTTGACCAGGTCGAGCGCTTCGGCCACCCGCGCGTCGCGCTCCGCCTTGGGCACACCATCAATCTTCAGGCCATAGGCGACATTATCTGCCACTGTCATGTGCGGAAACACCGCATAAGACTGGAACACCATGTTAACGGGGCGCTTGTTGGGCGGCACCCCGGCCATATCGGCACCATCAATCAGGATGCGCCCCTCATCGGGAATTTCAAACCCCGCGAGCATCCGCAGCAAGGTGGTTTTGCCACAGCCCGACGGGCCGAGCAGCGCGAAAAACTCACCCTGTTTGATCTCCAGTGAAACGGCACTCACCGCTGTCACGCCGCCATAGCGTTTGGTTACAGCTTCGATGCTGATGAGTGTGGGTTTGTCCGTCATAATCAATGCCCTCCCAGCCCTGCTGCGTCCTTGCCCTGCATCCTGAGACCGATCGCGGTCAGCACCACGGTAATCAATATCAGCAGCGTCGAGGCTGCGTTTATTTCGGGTGTCACCGCCGTGCGCAGCATCGAGTATATCTTCACGGGGAAGGTGATGGTGTCCGGCCCGGCGGTGAAGAAGGTGATGACAAAGTCATCAAGGCTCAGCGTGAAGGCAAGCAGCGCGCCCGAAATCAGCGCCGGTTGCAGATGGGGAACGAGCACATCAAGAAAGGCTCTCGTTTCGGAGGCGCCGAGATCTCGCGCCGCCTCCTCCTGCTCGCGGTTGAAACTCGCCAGCCGTGCGCGCGCCACCACCGCCACAAACGGAAAGCTGAACGAGATGTGCGCAATAATGATCGACCCGAGATTGAGCGGCCACACCAGATCAGCGGGCCAGGGCAGAACCTTCGAGAAGAACACCAGCATCGCCACGCCCATGCAGATTTCGGGCACCACAATCGGCAGCGCCATGGCCCCTTCAAACGCCGCCCGCCCCGGAAAGCGGAACCGCCAAAGCGCCACCGCAGCCAGCGTGCCGAGCACGACCGAAATGATCGTCGAGAACAGGGCGATGGTCAGCGAATTGGCAAAGGCGCTCAACAATTCGGAATCGTTCCAGATGTCGCCATACCATTTGGTGGTGAAACCGAGCCAGACAATGTTGCGCTTCGA
>JAGWQR010000079.1 GCA_028869975.1 Alphaproteobacteria bacterium
GCGCCCGCCGCCGACGCCGCTCGCATAGGCTAGCGCGATATCGTGGGCGTTGCCGCTCGCATCCTGATGTACCGCGACAAGGCAGGGCACGCCTCCGCCCTTCTGATATTCGCTGCGCACCGTATGCCCCGGCCCCTTGGGTGCGATCATGATGACATCAAGGTCTTTGCGCGCCTCGATCAGCCCGAAATGGATGTTGAGGCCATGCGCAAAGGCGAGCGCGGCGCCCTGCTTCATGTTCGCGGCCAGATCATCGGCATAAATCGCCGCCTGATGCTCGTCAGGCGCGAGCACCATCAGGATGTCCGCCCATTTCGCGGCATCGGCATTGGTCATCACCTTGAAGCCAGCCTCTTCGGCCTTCTTCGTGGTGGCGGAACCGGCGCGCAGCGCAACGCCCACATCTTTCACGCCTGAATCGCGTAGATTCTGCGCATGGGCATGGCCCTGGCTGCCATAGCCGAGGATGGCAATTTTCTTGTCGGCGATCAGCTTCAAATCGGCATCAGCATCATAATAAACGCGCATATTTGTTCCTTTTTATCGTATAAGCGGGGGAATTACTGGTCGCGGGCAATAGCAACAATTCCGGTGCGCGCAACCTCGACGCGCCCGAGCCGCTCGGCTGCCGCCACGAACGCATCGATTTTCTCAGATGTCGCCGTCACCTCGAAGATGAAACTGTGCGCAGCCGTGTCGATCACCTGCGCATGGCTGTCCTCGGCGAGTGCGAGCGCCCGGTCATGCGCGCCCGGCGCAATCATCAGCTTGATGAGCGCCAGTTCGCGCTCGAAGTGTGCGCCCAGCGTCAGGTCAGTCACGCTGAACACCGGCACCATCCGGTCAAGCTGCGCGACAATCTGCTCGATGACGTGCGGCGTGCCATTGGTGACGATTGTAATCCGGCTGATCCGGTGCTGGTCGCTGATGTCGGCAACCGTCAGGCTCTCGATATTATAACCGCGCGCAGAAAACATGCCCGCAATGCGCGCGAGCACCCCCGGCTCATTGGCGACGGTGACGGCGAGCGTATGGCGCTCGGTGATCTGTTCCTTGATTTGCATCATCACACCAAAGCCTTGGCTTCATCGTCCATCACACCAGTGACGGTTGCGCTGTCGAGTAGCATTTCCGTATGCGCCGCACCAGACGGGATCATCGGGAAGCAGTTGGCGAGTTTCGCCACCCGGCAATCGAACAGCACCGGGCCATCATGCGCAATCATCTCGGCGATGGCGGCATCGAGATCGGCCTGATCATCGCAGCGCATCCCCTTCCAGCCATAGGCCTCGGCGAGCTTGACGAAATCGGGCAGCGCATCCGAATAGCTTGAGGAATAGCGGCTTTCATAGGTCAATTCCTGCCATTGGCGCACCATGCCCATATATTCATTGTTGAGGATGAATATTTTCACCGGCAGCCGGTATTGCGTCGCGGTGCCCAGTTCCTGAATGTTCATCTGGATGCTCGCCTCGCCAGCAATATCGATGACAAGCGCGTCCGGGTTGGCGACCTGCGCGCCGATCGCGGCGGGCAAGCCATAGCCCATCGTCCCCAGTCCGCCAGACGTGAGCCATTTGTTGGGTGCATCGAAGCCGAAATGCTGCGCAGCCCACATCTGATGCTGGCCAACCTCGGTGGTGATGATCGGATCGAGATGTCGCGTCGCTGACCACAGCCGCGCAATCGCGTGTTGTGGCATGATCTGATTTTTGGAAGCGGGATAGGCGAGCGAGTTGGTCTTGCGCCAGTCTTTGATCTGGCTCCACCAGCCGGAGAGGTCTTGGCCCTCATGCCCCGCCTCTTTCCACGCTGCAATCATATCCTCAAGCACGCTGGCGCAATCGCCGACAATGCCGATATCCACCCGCACGATCTTGTTGATCGACGAGCGATCAACATCAATGTGGATTTTTTTCGACTCCGGCGAGAAAGCATCAAGCCGCCCGGTTACGCGGTCATCAAAGCGCGCGCCGATGCACAGCATCACATCGCACTGGTTCATCGCCCAGTTTGCCTCATAGGTGCCGTGCATCCCGAGCATCCCAAGCCAATTATCGCCCGATGCAGGATACGCCCCCAGCCCCATCAACGTGGAGGTGATCGGTGCACCGGTCAGCGCCACCAGCTCGCGCAAAAGCTGCGATGCTCGCGGCCCGGCATTGATGACCCCGCCGCCCGAATAGATGACCGGGCGCTCAGCCGAAGCCAGCAGCGCCACCGCTTGCGTGATCGCCTCGCGGTCGCCCCTCACGGCTGGCTTGTAGCTGGCGTGCGTAACCTTGCCGGGGTTGGTGTAGCTCCCCGTCGCGACCTGTACATCCTTGGGGATGTCGATCACCACCGGGCCGGGGCGGCCAGACGTGGCTATGTGAAACGCCTCATGCAC
>JAGWQR010000009.1 GCA_028869975.1 Alphaproteobacteria bacterium
AGCCGCGATGCCATGGCTGCGCGCGCTGCAAAGGAATTGCGCGATGGCTACTATGTCAATCTCGGAATCGGTATCCCCACACTCGTAGCCAATCATGCGCCCGAGGGGGTGGAAGTCACGCTGCAATCGGAAAACGGAATGCTCGGCATCGGGCCTTTCCCGTATGAGGGCGAGGAAGACCCCGACCTGATTAATGCCGGCAAGCAAACCGTGTCTGAACTGCCATACTCCTCCTATTTCGATTCGGCGACAAGCTTTGCAATGATCCGGGGCGGCAAGATTGATCTGGCGGTGCTCGGCGGCATGGAGGTATCCGAGAACGGCGATCTGGCGAACTGGATGGTGCCAGGCAAAATGATCAAGGGCATGGGCGGCGCGATGGATCTGGTGGCGGGCGTTCGCAAGATCATCGTCGTCATGGAACATTGCGCACGGGACGGCAGCCCGAAATTCATCCCCGAATGCACTTTGCCGCTCACAGGAAAAAATGTGATCGACATGATTATTACCGATATATGCGTGTTTGCGCGTGAAAATCACGCCGCGCCTTTCCGCCTGATCGAGCTGGCGCCCGGCGTGCGTGCTGATGAGGTTAAGGCGCAGACCAGTGCGCACTATCTTTGCTGAGCGGAAATTCGTTCGCCACGGATAAAAATATATTTTGCCCTGGCTCTGATTCAGGTTATAGAGCTTAATGCTTGTGTGGCTTCGTGCGATGGGCATCTTGAGTGCGCTGGTCGCGGTTTATTTTTATTATCAGGATGAGCAGCTTATCGCACTGCTCATTGGCATCGTGGCGGCTATGTGCACGGCTACCGGCTGGATATTCAAAATCACGTCTTGATATCGTGTGTAGCCGGATAATATTATTTGCATGCAGCCCTGACGCTTGCCCAGGTGCAGCCACTCTGGAGGAGTCGGTTATGGCACAGCGCTCTTTGAACTCGAAACCGTAGCCGCGATCAAACGGCCACGATCTAGACTCTGCCAGGCTTAGCTGACTTTCATGTCATTGCTTGAATTGGTGAAGGTCAGGGCAATCTTGTTGCCCAAGGTGCCCATCGCGGCAACTGCCGCCACCGCAATTAGCGCGGCAATCAAGCCATATTCGATTGCTGTTGCGCCTTTGTTGGCGCGTAAATGCTTGATAATCTTCATCTTTGTGTCCCCAGTCTTGCATTTAATTCAGGCTTGCGCGGTGAATATAACAATATGCGGTTAACAAAGTGTAAAATTCTTCTTGGCTTTGATTTACCGGATCAGTTCGAGGCATGAAATCATTTGGTTTACGATCCAGTGTGTAGTTAAGATTAAATTAGTCCTTCTGTGGCTTAATCAATATTCTATTAACCACAGGATTTATCGGAGTTGTTATGGTTAGTGTCTATGACGCCACGCGCAAGCTGACGGGCAGACTGAACTTTCTGCTTCTCCTTCCATCTGTTCCGGTGCTGATTGGCGCCGCGCCTGCCGCCGATGTTGACGTTACACTGACCGGCTTGCGCAACCTGAACGGCAATATCCTGATCTGCGTGACGCATGATCCCGCACATTTTCCGAATTGCTCGACCGATCCCAAGGCCCGCAAGGATAAAATCGCCACCAAGGATGCGCAGCATATGCACTTTGCCGATCTGGCGAGCGGCGATTATGCCATTGCGCTGATTCATGACGAGAATGCGAATGGCACTCTGGATGTCGCGGGCGGAATGCCAAGTGAAGGTGTGGGCTTTTCGCGCAATCCGCGCCTGTTTTTCAGTGCCCCGAAATTCAGGAATTGTGATTTTCTGGCGATCAGCGGTGTTGTCAGCCAGACAATCAAGCTTAGGTATTTTCTTTGACGCCGTAACACAGGCGGAGTATGTGCGGCGTTATGTTAGCGCTGCTGCGCCGACGCTATCTTGATGTGCTGGCGTCGGTTTATGTTTACAACGAACATCGAGGCTATACGAGCATCGACCGCGTGATCGACGCGGTGGTTGCGCGTCACCCGGAGGCGACCGCGTTCATTGCAAAAATCCGCAAGCATCGTGATGACGAATACAAACATTACTTCATGTTTCAGCGCTATTATGGACGCATCCTGCAGATGCCACTACATGTTGATCGCACCTGCGGCCAGATCGATCATATGATTCAGCTCAGCTTCGGCTGTTCGATTGATGATCTCGCCACGGGCGACATTGTTGCGGATGAAGCCAAGTTCCGTAAATTATGCCGGGTGATAGCGCTCACCGAAATGCGCGGATTGCGTCAGGTCGAGCGCCTGCGCGGCAACGCCTGGGTACGCAGCGACGCGATTTTGAGCCGGATTTTCAAAATTATAGAGGCGGACGAACCCAGCCACTTCATGCCCTATCTCGAATGGCTGGCGGCCACCGGCGGCACCAGGATGCAACTGAGTGAGCGTCTGGCCGATATATTTGTTCATCGCTTTCTGCTGTGGGTGCGCCTGCCGCTGCTGTTTCTCAACCCGGCGCTGCCCCGGCTGAAAAGATGGCCGGACGAAACTGAACCCTTGAGTCACTCTGCCATCGCACCCATATGACGCATTGAACCCGGGCCGGGTGCCCGCCGA
>JAGWQR010000080.1 GCA_028869975.1 Alphaproteobacteria bacterium
CGCCATACAGTTCGTGGGGAATGCTAACCACTGCCACATCAGAAGCTCCAGGGGAGTGCGACAAGACCTCTTCGATGGCAGCGGGACTGATATTGATTCCGCCCCGGATGATGATGTCTTTCTTGCGATCCACAATATACAGGTAATTCTCGTCATCCAGAAAACCGATGTCGCCGGTGCGGAAAAAGCCATCTGGCGTGATCGCTGCGCGTGTCGCCGCATCATTGTGCCAATAGCCCGAGAAATTGGCTATGGAGCGAATACCGATTTCGCCGCGCTCGCCTGGCGGTAACGGGGTGCCCGTGTCATCCAGAATCACAATATCGACGAGCGGCTTTTGTGCGCGTCCGGTCGAACCGGGCTTGGCGCTGTAATTCGGGCCGAAATTGGCGGCCCCCACCGCGTTGGTTTCGGTCAGGCCATAGCCGAGAATCGGTTCACTCGCGGGTAACCCTGCATGAAAGCTTTTGACATGTTCAGCCGGACGTGGCGCGCCACCCGCAGCAAAGGCCAGGCACGACGACAGATCAAACTGCGCCCGCTCCGGGTGCATCAGGATTTCATAACTCATCAACGGGACACCGGTGAAATAGGTAATGCGCTCTGCCTCGATCAGCCGCATCGCATCTCGCGCGTCCCATTTCGGGATCATCACCAGCTTGCGTCCCATGAGCAGGCCCTGGAGAAAAACGGTCAACTCACCCGTGATATGGAACAGCGGTACGTTCATCAGGGTGGACGGCGGATATTTGGGCGCCCGGCCCTCTTCTGTCACATATTGGAGCATCGTAGAGGTCTGGATAAGATAGGAGAATATCCCCTGAACCTTGGCGCGGTGCGTGCAGTAGGCCCCTTTGGACTGACCGGTTGAGCCGCTGGTAAAGAGGATCGTCGCCAGATCGCCACCGCTGATCTGGGGCAGAGCAACTTCTCCCGTAACCCCTTCATGAAGGGTGGCAAAAACCTCGCTGATCGGCGCACTGTCATCAAAGCAGATCAACCGGATCGACTCAGAGAAAAAATCACCCGCCAACCGTGCTGCGCGCGGGCCATCGGCCAGCACGAGCACAGCGCCGACGTCTTCAAGCGCGGCAGCCATCTCGGCACCTTCCCAGAAGCCATTGACCAGAGTTGCGACACCGCCAGCCTTAAGAATCGCCATATAGGCCACAATCCAGGCCGCAGAATTGCGCGCCGCCAGTGCGATCCGCTCTCCCTTCTTGATACCGAATTTATAAATCATTGCCCTGGCAAGCACGGACGCCTGGGTATTGATAGTAGCGAATGTCAGGCGCTGCGCGCCATCGATGATCGCCTCGTTTTGCGCATACAGTCCCGCGCACAGATCAAACAGCGCCACAAGATGCTGCGGTGCGGATGCAACATAGGGCAGGCTGATCCCGGCCACATCCATCATGGCCACCGGAAAGCGCCCCCCCGGCGCGGTCAACCCGGCGACAATCCGGTCAAACCGCTCATCCTGCTCGTTGGCCATGCGATTCTCCTCAGGCACATGCTCTGACATGAGTGTAAACAAAAATCCGGGTGAAGGAAGCCCCCTTTCCGGAAAGGCAGCGCAGGTGAACTCGGGCGCCTAGCCTGATCCGGCCGTCGCTGCCACCGCCGATTCTTCTGCCTCGTTGTCCTGCGCGCGCGGCGTAAGCATGAGCGTGCCCAGCGCTGCGAGCGCGAACAGCGTTGCAGCCATGAACGACGCGCCGGGCAGATGAACCGGCGTACGCGAATCGGTAAAATGGCTGAGCACCGGATTGAAGATCAGCGGTGCGATAATCGATCCAACCGCCATTACGCTCGCCGTAAAGCCTTGCATTTCTCCTTGCGTTGCCGGGGTTGCCCGTCTGGAAAACATCGCTGATAACGCTGCCTGCGTGAATGAGATCGGCATGGTCGGCAGCGCGAGCAGAAGCAACCATGGGTTGAAGGGCGCAATACTGAACACCGCGAATGTCCAGATCGCGCAGGCGAGGCCGATTTTGGCAGTGTCGCGTTCGCCGTAACGGCGGACAACCTTGCCTGTCAGAAAAATTTGCACCATGGCGAAAGCCGAACCAAAGCCGGCAAAACTCAATCCGATCACGGCGCTTGAAACATGATAGGCCGAGATCAGATAATAAGTCCAGGTCATCGGGTAGACGAGACTGGCGATTTGCCAAAGCAGCAGCACTAGCGACAGCATGGCGACGCCCTGCAAGTGTCGCGCATTGAGCAGCGCGCCGAGCGGATTGGCGCGCCGCCAGTCGAAACGGCGGCGATTCTTCTGTGCCAGTGTCTCCGGGAAAAAGAGCAGACCATAAAGAAAGTTGAGCGTGCACAGGCCCGATGAAGCATAAAATGGAATACGTGGCCCCAGCGCGCCCAACACCCCGCCCAGCGCCGGCCCGATGACGAAGCCGATCCCGAACGCCGCACCCACATATCCAAAAACGCGGGCCCGGTCAGTATCCTCGGTAATATCGGCAAGTGCGGATTGCGCGGGGCCTTGGGTGCCGCCAAATATACCGGCCGAAGCCTGCCCCACGAACAGCCAGACGAGATTCCGGGCGCGCGCCATCAACAGGAAATTGATCGCAAATCCAGCCATAGCGCCCAAGATGACCGGACGGCGGCCGAAACGATCGCTCAGATTGCCCATGACGATCCCGAAAATAAATTGAAAAACCGCGTACAGTTCACTCAGATAACCGCCAAAGAGTGTTGCGTGTGAAGTGTCGAAATGGCCGATCAGCCTGAGCAGATTGGGAAAGACCGGAATCACGATACCAAAGCCCATGGCGTCGATCACGATGGTGGCAAGGATGAATTGCATCCCCCATGCGCGCGAAGCTTGCGGTGGACTCACTGGTTGTTCCTTGCGCAACCGAGCGCCGCCGCATCAATGGCCGATGCCGCACCTTTCAGGGTATAGGTGTCGCTGCCAACGCGCATACTGGTGCCCGAGCGCAGTGCAGCGATAATCGCGGCATCGGCAGTCGGGTTGGGTGGCCAGGCATCGGCACCACCCCCAATCAGGCTGAATTTTGTGCCGTCTATACTCAGCATGACCGGCCCGGAAATGGCCTGGCTCAGCCGGAAATGCGGCTGGTTGCGCACGCCGCGTTCGGGCCAGTCGCCGATGCTGGCAAAGGGACGCCAGCGCGCCGTGTAGCGGCTATGTTCATCCGGCTCGGCAATGGCATAGCAGCGTCGCGGCGCATTGTCGCGGAAGGCGCCCCAATCCCCATATACACCCAATGAGTCGCGGGCCTGAACCAAATCGGCGCCAAATATGGCGGCGGCTATAAGGATCGGTCTGCAAAAGCGGATCATCGCCGCTCCATCACGGCAAATTTACGCAAATGCAACACGAACATCTTGCTTGCCGCGCATAATTTGTTCATGATCATGCAGACCCATCCCATCATCTTATTATCGGGGAATTCATGAAGGCCATAATCGAACGCGCAATTCTGCTCAAATGCCTCGGCCATGTGCAGTCGATTGTTGAACGGCGCAACACGATCCCGATTCTTTCGAACGTCCTGATCGAGGCAACGGCAGACGGCATCCGCCTGACCGCGACCGATCTTGATCTGCAAATCGTCGAATATTGCACGGCGAGCGTGGAGCAGGCGGGGTCAAGCACGGTCTCTGCGCATACCCTGTTCGACATTGCGCGCAAGCTGCCCGAAGGCAGTCAGGTCAGCCTGGCCGATGCAGAGGGTAAGATGGCGATCAACGCCGGGCGCGCGCGTTTCAGCCTTGCTACATTGCCACGCGACGACTTCCCGATGATTGCCGAAGGCGAGCTGCCTTGCGCATTCAGTCTGCCCGCCGCCACGTTGCGCGAAATTATTGACAAGACCCGCTCGGCGATTTCAACCGAGGAAACCCGCTATTACCTCAACGGCATTTTTGTGCATGTCAGCGATGAGGCGACCCCATTGCTCAAGGCCGCCGCGACCGATGGCCACCGGCTCGCCCGCGTTACCGTGGCGCGGCCAGAGGGCGCCGAGGCGATGCCCGACATCATCATCCCGCGCAAATGTGTGGGCGAATTGCGCAAGCTGCTCGATGAAGCGGAAGGCGCGGTTGATGTTTCGCTCTCGGCCACCAAAATCCGTTTCGGTCTGGGGGATGCGGTGCTCACCTCCAAGCTGATCGACGGCACCTTCCCCGATTATAACCGCGTGATCCCCACGGGGAACGACAAATTGCTGGTGATTGACCCCGTCGCACTCAAAACCGGGGTGGACAGGGTCTCGACCATCGCCACCGAAAAGACCCGCGCGGTGAAGCTGGCGCTGGAGCGCGACAAGGTGACACTCTCGGTCACTTCGCCTGAAAATGGCACGGCGGCAGAGGAAGTCTCCGGCGATTATGCTGCAGACGGAATCGAAATCGGGTTCAACGCGCGTTATCTGATCGACATTCTCAACGAGATTGAAGGGGATAAGGTGGAGGTGCATTTCGCGGATGCGGCGGCACCCACGCTGATCCGCGAAAATGACAAGTCGAACGCGCTTTACGTGCTGATGCCGATGCGGGTCTAACCATGCCGCGCAAGGCTGTGCGGGCGCCGCGCGTCAACCATCCGCAGATCGGAAGCGTTTTTGAACGCAAGGCGAAACGGCATCTTGAGAAGGCAGGCATCACCGTGGAGCATAATTATGCGATGCATCTGGGCGTTGCCGGGCGCACCAAGGCACACCGCTTTGATATGGGGAGCGCTGATCCCAAAGTCCTGATCGAGTGCAAGTCGCATACCTGGACATCCAGCGGCAATCTGCCCAGCGCCAAGCTGACCGTATGGAACGAGGCGATGTATTATTTCACGCTGGCCCCGAGGGATTATCGCAAAATTTTCTTTGTGTTGCAGGATTTTCGCAAAAGGGGTGAACAGTGGGGCGAAAGCCTCGCTGGTTATTATTTGCGCAAATTCACGCATCTCATTCCGCCGGGTGTCGAGGTCTGGGAGTATTCGGAAGCTTCGGACTCGGTCGATATTCTTTTTTCAGGCTAGCACAGGCGCATGACCCGGAACCTGTCCATTGCCCTTGCCCAGCTTTCGCAAAGTGTGGGTGATCTGAACGCCAATGCCGCCGCCATGCTCGCCGCGCGGACAAAGGCGGCCGCAGCGGGTGCAGACTTGATCGTTTACCCCGAAATGCAGCTTGTCGGCTATCCGCTCGAGGATCTGGTGATGAAGCCTGCGTTGTCGGCTGCGGCAGACATAGCGCTCGCCCGCCTTGCCCTGGCCACGGCCGATGGCGGCCCCGCGATGCTGGTCGGCACGCTGCTGCGCGAGGCCGAGGGTGTATTCAACGCGGTGGCGCTGCTCGATGGCGGCAAGGTTGCCGCGATCACCCGCAAGCATGAGCTGCCCAATTATGGCACATTCGATGAAAAGCGCGTGTTCACGCCGGGGCCGCTGCCGGGCGTGATCGACTTTAGGGGCGTCAAGATCGGTGTGCCGATCTGTGAGGATATCTGGCACGAGCAGGTGTGTGAATGGCTGCGCGCGCAAGGGGCGGAAATCCTCATTTCGCCCAACGGCTCGCCTTTTGAAATAGACAAGGAGCAGGTGCGCCTGAGCATGGTGGCGCGCACGAGGGTAGAGCAGACCGGCTTGCCGCTGGCCTATGTCAACCGTGTCGGCGGGCAGGATGAGGTGGTGTTCGACGGTGCTTCGTTCGTGCTCAATGCCGATGGCAGCGTGGCGCACCAGCTTTGCGATTGGCAAGAGGAACTGCGGATCACGGTGTGGGAGCGGGCTGATACCGGGTGGCAGTGCCGCCCCGGCGCACGCGCCATGCTCGATCCGCATCCGGCGGACGCCTATCATGCGATGGTCGTGGCACTGCGCGATTATGTCAACGGCAATGGCTTTCCCGGCGTGGTGCTGGGCCTGTCGGGCGGGATTGATTCGGCGCTCTCGGCGGCGGTCGCGGTTGATGCGCTGGGGCCAGACCGTGTGTGGTGCGTGATGCTGCCCTCGCGCTACACATCGCAAGAGTCGCTGGACGATGCTTCGCACTGCGCACATATGCTTGGCTGCAAGCTCGACACTATCCCGATCAGTACGGCGGTGGGCGCGTTCGATGATATGCTGGCGGGCGTGTTTGCGGGCCGCGCGCCCGATCTTGCGGAAGAGAATATCCAATCGCGCATCCGGGGCGTCACGCTGATGGGGCTGAGCAACAAGTTCGGGCATATGCTACTCACCACCGGCAACAAATCGGAAATGTCGGTGGGGTATGCCACCATTTATGGTGATATGGCGGGCGGGTATAATGTCCTCAAGGACGCTTACAAACTTACCGTGTTCGAGCTATCGCGCTGGCGCAACGCCTGCCGGCCGCGCCTCGCGTTCGGGCCGGAGGGGCCAGTGATGCCGGAGCGGATCATCACCAAGCCGCCCAGCGCCGAGTTGCGCGACAACCAGCGCGATGATGACAGCCTGCCGCCTTATGAAGTGCTCGATCCCGTTCTGCACGGGCTGATTGAGGAGGAGCTTTCGGTTGATGCTGTGGCGGCGCGCGGTTTTGATCGCGCCATGGTCGCGCGGATCGAGAGGCTGCTCTGCCTTGCCGAATATAAGCGCCGTCAGGCCCCGCCGGGCGTGAAGCTGGGCAGCCGCAACTTTGGCCGCGACCGCCGTTATCCGATTACCAACAAGTTTCGCACCGCATGACAAACGTAACCACCCGTTTCGCCCCCTCCCCGACCGGGCATTTGCATATCGGCAATGTCCGCACGGCGCTCCATTGCTTCCTCTGGGCACGCAAACATGGCGGCCGCTTCCTGCTGCGGATCGACGATACCGACACCGCGCGCAGCAAGGAGGAGTATGTCACGGGCATCCATGATGCGCTGGACTGGCTCGGGCTGCCCCCCGATGGCGAGGTGCGCCAGTCCGCGCGGTTCGCACTCTATGAGCTCGCATTTGAGCGGCTGAAGGCAGCAGGGCGCGTCTATGCCTGTTATGAAACGCCTGAAGAGCTTGATTTGCGCCGCAAGGTAATGCTCGGGCGAGGGCTTCCCCCCGTTTATGAGCGCTTGGCCGAAGATGCGCCAGTGCCGGAAGGGCGCGCGCCGCACTGGCGCTTCAAACTCGACCATGGCGCGCCGATTACCTGGCATGATCTGATCCGGGGCGACCAGCATTTCGACCCCGCCAAACTGTCTGACCCCGTGGTGCGGCGCGCCGA
>JAGWQR010000081.1 GCA_028869975.1 Alphaproteobacteria bacterium
GGTGGCAATAATCCACCAATCACTGACCATTCCGCATCACTCAAATCACCCCGACCCATAACTGCTCTCCAAAAAGCAGTCTTGAATCAGAAATCACACCGTTTGGGAATCCCTTTTGTCAACATGGCCTAAGGAATAGTGGCATATTTGCATTTACCGTTGCGCAATTGGTTCGTAACGCTATAGCGTGACGCTGTGCGGGTGTGGTGAAACTGGTAGACGCGCTGGATTCAAAATCCAGTTCCGCAAGGAGTGTCGGTTCGATTCCGACCACCCGCACCAGCATTAAAAACGAGTGAATGCGACCCGGAACTGGGACTTCGATCTTTCTTACACGGAGTGGAATGCACCGAACGGGCATCGCCCCGAACATGGCGTAACCTTGGCCGAAACTTAGCATATGAGACATCCGGAATTTTGAAGTGATGGCGTACGCGATCTTCAGGCGACATCCCTGTCCGGCTGAAGACATTTTCAGAAATCTGAGAGATTGTGTTCAGGTTCTTCCGCTACGCAGACATCCTCAATTCACTATGGAGAGGATAATGGTTAAATTGTGGACTATTCCGGCTTTGGCAAGCCTTGCAATCGGCATGAGTGCCCATGCAGAAGCCCCCAAAAACTGGACCCCGCCTGCCACGCGAATCTATGCGCAGTCCCTCTCGGATGATATTATGAAGCATCATCCCGAGTTGTGGAGTGTAACCTTTCATGGTGTGCCGCCGGGGATGGACAAAGTATATACGATGTTTGCCGGTTCTTACCCGGATCGTATTGGAAATCCGGATGATCCTGATGATATCGATGTGATCGAGAAGGGGATATCTTCGGTGGATCCGCGCTGGCACCGCCATGATGCGTTTGCCAAATTTGTGCTGCAAATTCCGCTGCGCGACCGCGCTGGCGAAAATGTCGGGTTACTCGTGCTCGCCTATAAGACTGGCCCAGGAATGCACATGAGTGAGCGAGATTATTTCAATGCAGGCACGCTGTTGCGTGACCAGTTGGAAGATAAAATTCCCAGCTATGCTGAGCTTTTTGAACCTGCAAAATAAGCTTTGATCAGTTTAGAACCGTATTCATACCGGTTCTAATTGCCTCGATACCGGGGCTGGTTGCTTAACGAAGGTGCTCGCGAATTGATCGGAGCGCCTTCGCATTCTGCGCTCCGGCTGTGGCACGCGTGAAACACGGCGAGTGATGCGAGAGACTATGGACTTCTGCTCACTCAGCCGCTAATTTCTGGCCTGATCCCAGGCGGAGGGCGGCAGGGAGAAACAGCAGCACCAGCGGTGCGCCGACACTAAGGCCAAAGATGATCGCGGTGGCGAGCGGCTGTTGCAGCCCGGCCCCGCGCGACACGCCCAAGGCCAGCGGCGCAAGGGTGAGGATGGCGATCAGCGCCGACATGAGAATGGGGCGCAACCGGCCCAGCCCGGCTTTGGTGAGCGCGTCTGCACCATGGATATGTTCATCCTCAATCTCGAAAAGATAGAAGATGGCGAGTTCGGTGATCATCCCGACCACCATAGTCAGCCCCATCAGCGCCGAAATATCAAGCTCGATCCCGGTGATCCACAACCCGATGAGTACCGCGCACGCGGAGAGCAGCACGGTGGCCATCACCCCCAGCGTATAGCGCCAGCGGTTGAACAGCAAAGTGAGCAGCAGCGCAGAGAGCATGAGCGCTGCAATCAGCACCCCGGTCAGATCATAAAAACTCGCCTGCTGCACGGCATAAAGCCCGCCATAATCAACCCGCACCGTGGGCGGCAGATTCAATCCGGCGACCGTGCGCTTGATCTCCGACATCGCCGAGCCCAGATCGCGTCCTTCCAGTCGCGCTGTAACAGCAACAAAGGGGGCAAGATCCTCGCGCGTCAACTGCCGCTCGCCGGGGTTGATGCCGACCTGGGCAATCTGATGCACGGCGACCAGATGACCATCCGCTGCGCGCAACTGCATATTGCTGATTTGATCGGCACGCGCGCGTTCAGCCGTCGGTGCCCGCACGCGCACGCCGATAATCTGCTCGCCGAGCTGATACTGTGTCGCGACCGTGCCGCCGATCTGGGTTTCAAGCTGCGTGGCCACTGCATTGGGATCAAGCCCCTGTGCCTGTGCGGCAGCCCGATCCACCTTGACGGTAATGCCATCGCCGGCCACGCGGAGCCCATCCACAATCTCGACCACACCGTCCACACTGCCGATGCCTTTGGCCACCTGCTTGGCAGCATGGGCGAGTTCATCCGGATTATCGCTGAACAATTTGATCTCTACGGGCTGCGGCACGGCAGTCAGATCACCGATCAGGTCTTCCATCAACTGCGCGGTTTCAATATCAATGCCAGGCACCTGACGCTGAATCTTGTTACGGATTTCCGCCATGACATCATCAATCGGGCGGCGTGAGCCGTTTTTAAGGCGAACGAAGAAATCGCCTTCATCGGCTTCTGTCAGCCCACCACCAAGCTGGGCGCCGGTGCGTCGCGAATAGCTAGCGACTTCAGGTGTCGATGTGATGATGGACTCCACCTGGCGCAGAATATGGTCGGTGTCGGTGAGCGCAGCACCAGGCTTGGCCTTGTAATCCAGAATGAAGCCGCCTTCGTCCATCGCCGGCATGAAGCCGCTCGGCACGCGGGTGAAAGCGAGCACGCCCAGCGCACCGAGGATGAGTATCGTGGCGGACACCACAAGCTTTGGCCGAACATGGATGCGCGTGAGCAGCCGGGTATAGTGGCGGCCAAGCCAGGCCATGATTCCGTCAGCGCGCTCGGCCGCCTCGGCATCCGATTTGCGCAGCCAGTTGGCCGAAAGCAAAGGAATCACAAAGCGGACGTAGAGCAGCGAAATCACCAGCGCGGCCACCATCGTCACCGCCAGTGCCTTGAAGAACCCCCCGGTAACGCCCGAGATGAAGGCCAGCGGCACGAAAACAACTATCGTTGCCAGCGTGGAGCCGAGCAGGGGCACGCCCATTTCACCTGCCGCATCGAGTAGCGATTGCACCGAACTCGCCCCTTTCTCGACCATACGGCGCATGATATGTTCAAGCATCACCACCACATCATCTACAACCAGTCCAACGGCGGCTGCCATGCCTCCCAGCGTCATCATGTTGAAGCTCTCGCCGAGTGCATAGAGGACAAGGCAGGTTGCGGCGAGGACGGCAGGCAGGGCAAGCCCGGTGATAAGCATTAAGCGGCCCGAGCGCAGAAAGAAGAACAGCACCAGCCCCGCCAGCACCGCACCGATCAGGATGGCGTCGCGCACCGCCGTTGCCGCGCCCACCACCAGTTCGGACTGGTCGTAGAACGGGGTGACGACAATTCCCGCAGGCAAATGCGCATTCTTCAGGCGCGTGTTGATGGCATTGGTGATCGCGACGGTATCTCCGGTCAGGCTCTGGCGGATATTGATGAGCACCGCATCGGTCCCGTTCGAGGTGATCCGCACCCATTGCGGCGCGGCCGAAGGCGTAATCGTGGCGATTTGGCCCAGCGTGACCACGCCGGCATTGGCGGTGGTGCCGGGGGCGGGGGTGCCTGCCTTGACCGGGATCGACGCCACATCCTGCAACCCGGTCAGGCGGTTATCAACCAGTACGAGATACAGCCGGTGCCGGTCTTCGATACGCCCGACGCCCTGCACGCTGTTGGCAACATTGAGCGCGTTGACAACATCGCTCATCGTCAGGCCCAGCGCCTGCAAATGCCCTGCGTCAACCTCGACTTCCACCTCGCGCGGGGCACCGCCCTGAATATCAATCCCGGCTACACCTGGCACGCTTAGCAGCAAGGGTCGCAGCTTGAGTTCGGCGAACTGGCGCAGCGTTTGCGGATCACTGGTTTTGGAAGTGAGGGCCAGCCCGATGACCGGAAAAATGGTTGGATCAGAACGGCGCACGGTGAAGCGTGTGCCCGGTGGCAGATCAGGCTGGGTACCCGCCAGCGCGCCCTCGGTCGCCAGCGTGGCCGCCACCATATCTTCGCCCCAGTCGAAGCTCAGCGCAATATCCGCAGACCCCCGGCTGGTGGTGGAGCGAATCTGCGTGACACCAGGCACGCCGCGCAGCGCAATCTCCAGCGGGCGCGTGATCTGGGCCTGCATTGCCTGCGGGTCGCGCTCACCCGCATCGATCGAGACCAGAATGCGCGGATAATTGATGTGCGGAAACAGGCTGACCGGCAGGCGCAACGCCGCCACCATGCCACCCAGCGTCAGCAGGCCAAGCGCGAGCCAGATCGCCTTGGCATAGCGTTGCAGAAACCGGGTCATTCGCCCTTGTCTTTCCCGCTGTTGGCATCATCCTTTAGCGCGCCGGTGCGCACCTTCATCCCGTCCTCAACCGCCGTGCCGCCGACGGTGATGACCTTGTCGCCCTCTTTCAGCCCGCTCTGCACGATCACATTGTCGCCGGAAAGCGTGCCGAGCGTGACTTCCTTCTTGTGCGCGACATCGCCACTGACCACATAGACGAACGGCACGCCGCCATCATCCTGAACGGCCGCATAAGGGATTGTGATGCCGATTTGCCCGTGCCCGCTGAACAATGTGCCTTTGACCGGCTCACCCAGCGCGAAGCCGCTTCCCGCCGGAACATCGGCGAAGAGCGCGGCCAGCCGCGTTGTCGGATCAACGACATGGTGCACACTGGTTACGGGCAGGTTGAGCACAATCCCCCCAGCCATCGATTCGAGGCGCAGGCTGGCACCATTGCCGATCCGCCGCGCCGCGCCCGGATCAATTCCGAAACGCGCCCGCATCGCGCCGCCGGTGGCAATGCGCACGATCGGCGTTCCTGCCGACACCAGATCACCCGGCTTCACCAGCACCGCATCCACCACACCGCTTACATGTGCATAAAGTGTCAGATCGCCGACTCGCCGCACCAGACTGGCGCGCGTGGCATCGGCAGCTTGCGCTGTCGCATGCGCGGCTTCCACCTCGGCATTGCCGACAAGACCATCCTGCTTGAGGCGCAGTTCACGGGCATAGGCATTGTCGGCGGCCACCGCATCACTCTGCGCCTTGGCCCGGTCGAGCGCCGATTGCGGGCTGGGCGCGAGCTGGACAACCAGCGTGCCAGACGAAACCGGTGTTCCTGCCGGTGCATTGATCGAGACGACCATCGCTTCGGCGGGGGCTGAGAGCGTGCGCTCGGTGCCATTGCCGGCTTCGATGGCCCCATAGATCGTGGTTTCCTGAGTCAGGGCACCGCTTGTCGCGGTCGCCATTTGCACAAGCGCCACGGGATCCGGAGCCTTGCCCGAATCGGAGCCTGAGCAGGCTCCGAGCAGGAAGAGTGGCATAAGAGCGAGGTGTCTTGTCATTGGTCCATAGTCCATGTCGAAAGGGAGGCGCCGGTCAGCAGTTCGAGCGCGATCATTTGCTCGTCGAGTGCCTGTTGCGCGATGCCGAGCTGCGCCTGACGATCCCGCAGCGATTGTGCAGCGATCGTGGCGGTGGCCTGTGCAATATCGCCATGCGCCGACGCCTTGGCCGATCCGGCAGCATAAAGTTCGAGCGCGGGAAGCTGTGCCTGCAATTCGGTAACCGATTTTTGCGCAATTCTGATTCCGGCCACCGCTTCTGCTATGTCCGAGCGGGTTTGAAACAGGCGGGCGTCATAATCGGCTTTCAGCGCGCCGCGTGTGGCCTGCGCTATGGCGATGCCGCCCCGGTTGCGGTTCCAGAGCGGTAGGGTGAAGTTGACAGCGCCGCCGATCAGCGTATCCGGCGTGGCATCGCGCGTGCCGGTAAAGCCAA
>JAGWQR010000082.1 GCA_028869975.1 Alphaproteobacteria bacterium
GACTTTCGAAGTGCCGCGCGGGCAGATTTTCGGCCTGCTCGGTCCCAATGGCGCGGGAAAATCAACCACGTTCAAGATGCTGTGCGGGCTGCTCACGCCCACCAAAGGGACGGGAGCGGTGGCGGGCTATGATCTTCGTCACGCCCGGGCGGATGCGCGCCAGCAGCTTGGTTATATGGCGCAGAAATTCTCGCTTTATGGCGATTTGAGCGTGCAGCAAAATCTCGATTTCTTCGCGGGCATCTATGGCCTGTCTGGCCCGGCACGACAGCGTGCGCTTGATGCGATCACTGAGATTTTCCATCTCGGCACCTATCTCAAGGTCAATGCCGGAACCCTCCCGCTCGGATTCAAGCAGCGGCTCGCGCTCGCCTGCGCGGTGATGCACGAGCCGCCGGTCTTGTTCCTCGACGAGCCAACCTCGGGGGTTGACCCGATCGTGCGGCGTGAATTCTGGAACCATATCAATGGCCTCGTGGACAAGGGCGTGACCGTGCTCGTCACAACCCATTTCATGGACGAGGCCGAATATTGCGACCGGATCGCGCTCATCTACCGTTCCGAGCAGATTGCGACAGGCACCCCCGATGAACTCAAGGCCGAAGCAGGCGATGTGACCAGCATGGAGGAAGCCTTCGCCGCGCTCATCCGCCGCGCCGATGAAGTGCGCGAGAATGAGGCGCTTGCCGCATGAGCCAGCCCTTCTCCCCGCGCCGCTTCGTCGCGATGACGATCAAGGAATTCTATCAGATTCTACGCGACCCCTCGACGATGCTGATTGCGTTTCTGTTGCCGATCATCCTGATTTCACTGTTCGGTTTCGCGCTCAATCTTGATACTGCGCGCACCCGTATCGGGCTGAGCATGCAGGACACCGGCGCTGCTGCAACCAGCCTTGCCGGGGCCTATCAATCCTCAAAATGGTTCAACATTGTCGAGACCGGTGATGTATCGCATCTCAAGGATGATCTGGTGGCGGGGCGCATCCGGGGCGTTATCGTCATCCCGCAGGATTTCAGCCGACAGGTGGCGCATAGCGGCGGCACCATCCAGGCGATCACCGACGGCTCGATGCCCAATAATGCCAGCTTCATCGGCGCCTATGCTGAAGGCGTGCGCGCAACCTGGGCTGCGCAACGTGCAGCGGACAGGGGACAGACCGGTACGCCCCCGATCAGCGTTGACCAGCGACTGTGGTTCAATCCCGGCGCGGTCAGCCGCTACTATCTGGTGCCCGGCGCCATCGCTATTGTGATGACAATCATCGGCACGCTCCTGACTGCGCTCGTCATTGCGCGCGAATGGGAGCGCGGCACGATGGAGGCGATCATGGCAACCTCGCTCAACATGGCCGAGTTCATCGCCACCAAGATCGTGCCTTATTATCTGCTGGGGCTTGGCGCAATGGCGGTGTGCACGTTGATGGCGGTGACGGTGTTCGGTGTGCCGTTGCGCGGATCGGTGTTTGCGCTGTTCGCGATTTCCTCCACATTCCTCTTCTCCGCACTCGGACAGGGACTAATGATTTCGGCAACCACCAAAAACCAGTTTGTCGCGAGCCAGATTGCTTTGCTCACCGGATTTCTACCCTCGCTGCTGTTATCGGGCTTTATCTACGAAATTTCGTCAGCGCCGGTCTGGGTTCAGTGGGTGACGCGCATCGTGCCTGCCCGTTACCTGATCCCGCAGCTCCAGACCGTGTTTCTCGCCGGCGATGACTGGAGCCTGTTCCTGCCCGATATGGGTGCGCTCTTCCTGTTCGGGACATTCTTCTTTTTCCGCACGCTGCGCGCGACCAAGCGGCGGATTGCATGAGCGAAGTTCGCGCCAGCCTCACCCGCCTGTGGGCGATGATCGTCAAGGAACTGTGGGCCGTGCTGCGTGATCCGAAGGGCCGGATCACGCTGATTGTGCCGCCGGTAATCCAGCTTGTGCTGTTTGCGTCAGCCGCCACGCTGGAGGTCAAGAACGTCGCAATCGGCGTTTACAGCCGTGACAATGGCCCGGCGACGATTGAATTTGTCCAGCAGATGGCGGGCAGC
>JAGWQR010000083.1 GCA_028869975.1 Alphaproteobacteria bacterium
CACACCAACGTCTGCTCCAGCGACCGAACCCGCCCGTTACGAAGTGCCCGGCCCACTTACCGTCACATCGCCAGCGCCCAGTTCTGCTTCGGCGGAATCAGCGCAGCCTCAGGTGGCCGATGCCGCACCCGTTGTAGCGCCTTCGCCGGTCGCCGAGGAGACAAAGGGTACGCCTGTTGTTGAGCCGCTCCCGGCGGCACATATGCTGCACCCGGTGCGGGTCGCTGCGGCTGCCCCGCTCATCCATGCCGTGCATACGCCTGCAAAGCATTTTGTGGTGGAACATGCACATCCGGTGCGGATTGCCGCAAAGGCGCACCGCCATTCAGTTGCTACACACCACCCTGTTCTGGCCATGGTGCGCCACAAGTTCAGCACCGGCCGTTTCGCGGTCCAGATCGGCGCGTTCAACAGCGATGCGGTCGCCCATGCTATCTGGCAGCGCGATTTGAATCATGTGGCGCTGTTGCGCAGCTATGATCCGGCAGAAAGCCAGGTGCGCCATGGTCGCGTTAATTATTACCGGTTGGCAGTGACCGGCTTCGGCTCGCGCGCCGAGGCGATGCACGTTTGCGCTACGCTGCGGATGAGAGGCAGCGGCTGCTTTGTGCGTACTGTGGCGGGCGATCAGCTTGCCTCATGGCTACGACATGACGCCCCGGTGAAGATGGCCGCGCACAAGCCTGCACACCAGCCGGTCAAGGTCGCGGCGAAAACCCCGCTGCATCAGGCGGTGGCGAAGGTTCAGGCGAAGGTGAAAGTCGCGAGGGCACTTGCCGCGACTAAAGCCCCGGTCAAGGTTGCTGCGCGCTAGCTGAGCGTGCGGCCGCCCTTGAGCGTGGCCACCACCTTGCCCTGAACCGGGAGCCCCTCGAACGGCGTGTTACCGGCCTGCGCCCTGAACGCGGCACCGCGAATTTGCCAGGGCGCTTCAAGGTCAAACAGGAGGATGTCGGCGGGTGCGTCTGCTGTCAGCGTGCCCGAGTCCACCCCCAGTACCCGCGATGGATTGGTGCTGAGCAGCGTGAACAGGCGTGGCAAATCGATCAGTCCATCGCGCACAAACCCAAGCCCCAGCGCCAGCAACGTCTCCGCGCCTGCCATGCCTGGTTCGGCATCGGCAAACGGGAGCCGCTTGGCTTCGGGCCCGCGCGGATCATGCCCCGAGCAGAGTACATCGATGGTGCCATCGGCGAGCGCCTCACGCGCGGCTTCAACGTTTTTGGCGCTGCGCAACGGCGGGGAAAGCCGCGCATAGCTGCGGTAATCGCTTACATCATGGTCGCAGAGCAACAGATGCGCGGGCGTGATCCCGCAGGTGACGGGCAGGCCTTCGGCCTTGGCCGCGCGCACCAGTTCAAATCCGGAAGCTGTCGTCACCTGCCGGAAATGCAAAGCCGCACCCGACTCGCGCACCAGCGCAATATCGCGAGCCACGGCCATCGCTTCGGCAGAGGCAGGCGCACTCGCCAGCCCGAGGCGCGTCGCGGTCTCGCCCGAAGTTGCTACGGCATGGCGGGTCAATCCTGCATCTTCCGCATGGCTGATGACTGTCAGCCCCAGCGTTCGCGCATAGATCAGGACGGCGCGCAGTCCGGTTTCGTCACATCACCAGGACACCTAACCAAAAGTCACATGGC
>JAGWQR010000084.1 GCA_028869975.1 Alphaproteobacteria bacterium
CCAGGCTATGCGCCGGAAATAATCGATCTCAACAAATCGCCCACCGAAAATGTGCGGGCGGTTGCGGCCGCCAAGGGTGTCAATCCGCAGGAAATCATTGTCTGTGTGCTTGATCGCCCGCGCCATGAAAAGCTGATTGCCGAATTGCGCGCGATCGGCTGCGGCATCATGCTGATTCCCGATGGCGATGTTGCGGGGGTGATTGCGGTAAGCAATCCGGAAACCGGGATTGATCTGTATATGGGTTCAGGCGGCGCGCCCGAAGGTGTGCTGGCTGCGGCGGCGCTGCGCTGTGTGGGTGGGCAATTCAAAGGGCGGCTCATCTTCCGTAACGATGATGAGCGTGCCCGCGCGCGCAAATGGGGCATCACCGATCTCAACCGCATCTATGATCTGACTGATCTTGCGCGGGGGGACTGCATTTTTGCTGCAACCGGAGTAACCGATGGCTCGCTGCTTCAGGGTGTGCGGCGCTTCAAGGGCGGCAAGATGACGAGTCACAGTGTGGTAATGCGGGCATCGAGCGGCACAGTGCGCTGGGTCAAGGCCGAGCACCATAGCGGACAGGCGCTTTAATAAGTCTTGCAGCGGGCCCTCCGCTTAGGCGGTGTGATATTCCTGCGCCAGCACAGCATATTGCGCCACATTCCTGGCGCTGGCGGCGTTCTCTGTCTCGGTCAGATTGCGCAGGAAGCGCGCCGGGCGGCCCGCCCAGAGCTGCCCAGCCGGGATCGCCTTGTGCGGGGTGAGCAGCGCCCCGGCGGCAAGCATGGCATCATTGGCGATGCTGCTGCCGTTCATCGCCATCGCGCCCATGCCGAGAAAGGCACGGTCGCCCAGTGTTGCGCCATGCACCAGCGCAAGATGGCCGACCAGCGCGTCTTCACCGATGACTGTAGGGTAGCCTTCGGGCCGGTCAAACCCCGAATCGACATGGATGACGCTGCCGTCCTGGATGTTGGTGCGCGCGCCGATGCGGATGTAGTTCACATCGCCGCGCAGCACGCAGTTGAACCAGATGCTCGCGCCTTCGGCGATTTCAACATCGCCGATGATATGGCAGCCCGGCGCGACAAATGCCGTATCATGGATGCGCGGGGTGATGCCGCGATAGGGCAGGATTGTGACGCCGGGCCGCTCCATGGGCTCAGCGCTCAATGCACATGGCAATGCCCATGCCGCCGCCGACGCACAGCGTGGCGAGGCCCTTTTTGGCGTCGCGCCGCGCCATTTCGTGCAACAAAGTGGTGAGCACGCGTGCGCCTGACGCGCCAATCGGGTGGCCGATCGCGATCGCGCCGCCATTGACGTTGACTTTGGCCTCATCGAACCCCAGCGTCTTGCCGACGGCGATGGTCTGCGCGGCGAAGGCTTCGTTCGCCTCGATCAGGTCAAGCTCGGCAACCGTCCAGCCCGCCTTTTTGAGCGCCTGCTCAACCGCCGAGATCGGCCCGATGCCGAACATCACCGGATCAACGCCCGTCACTGCATAGCTGGCGATGCGCCCCATCACCTTTGCGCCCCGCTTCGCCGCTTCATCCTTGTGCATCAGCACGACAGCCGCTGCACCATCATTGAGGCCCGACGCATTGGCCGCCGTCACCGTGCCATCCTTGGCGAAGGCCGGCTTGAGTGCAGCGATGCCTTCCAATGTGGTTTGCGGCTTGGGATATTCATCCTGCTCCACAATGGTATCGCCCTTGCGACCCTTTACGATGACAGGGACAATTTCGTCCTTGAACTTGCCCGCAGCCTGCGCCGCGCCTGCTTTGTGCTGGCTGGCGACAGCAAATTCATCCTGATCTGCTCGGCTCACCTGATAGTCGCGCGCCACATTCTCGATATGCAGCCCCATATGCCCGTCCTGAAAAGCGTCGGTCAGACCATCCTTGAGCATGGTGTCGGCGAGTGTGACCGGCCCCATCTTGGTGCCGCCGCGCATAAACTGGGCATGGGGGGCCATCGACATATTCTCCTGCCCGCCCGCCACGATGATGCGGGCATCACCGGCGGTAATTTGCTGCGCACCCAGTGCCACCGCACGTAGCCCAGAACCGCAGAGCTGGTTGATCGTGACAGCGGGAACTTCCTTGGGGATGCCTGCGCCCATCGACGCCTGACGCGCCGGGCCCTGGCCCAGCGCAGCCGTGAGCACATTGCCCATGATGACTTCGGAGACATCTTCCGGCGCAATGCCGCTGTCGGCAAGGGCCGCTTTGATTGCGGCAGAGCCCAGTGCCGGAGCGGACGTATTTGCGAAAGCGCCGAGGAATGCCCCGACCGGGGTACGGCGGGCAGCGGTAATGACAATATCGGTCATGAATAATCTCCTGCTGGTTGGTTTTGATAACTTCCGTTGCGCTATATCAACTTTTGTGCAGGTGCAAAAGCCAATCGCGCAATGGCATCCATAATTGTGCATGTGCCTGCGAGCCGGTGACCATGCCGACATGGCCACGATCCAGCTCCAACCGGTTGGATATGCCGCTCGCAGTGATTGCAGGGACAATTCTGTCGGTCGTTGAAACAATGTCTAGTGCCGGGCAACTGAGCGATTGCGGGCTTATGATTCGCCCGTCACATATCCATCTGCCTGCACCGGGTATATCGGCAGCAATAAAGTCCTCGAACAATTCACGGGCGGCGGCAAGTGGCAGCGGCTCGCCACTGTTGGCCCAGCCTTCCATGGCCTGGAAAAGCGCAATCTCATCTTGCGGCATGTTCATAGTGGCGAAGCGTGCGTATTTCGCCACAGTGCCATCCGGATCAAGCGACCAGAACATTGCCTGAAGGGATTCGATGGGTAGCAAGCCCATTGCCTCTGCGGTGGGGTGCATGGTTGCCCAGAGTGCATCCAAGGCCATGCGTGAAGCATCAGAATATTTGGAAAAATGCCAGGGGGTTGCAATCAGTGCAAGCGATAGTACCGGCGCGAGTTGCGATGCCGCCATCGCCATTGTGCCGCCGAGGCAATAGCCAACCAGATGTGCCGGTTCTCCCAAATCTTGCAGCAACGGCACCAGCACTTTGGTTATATAATCGCTTATACTCATGTCCCTCTGTGCGCCGCTCACCGGCCCCCAATCGACCAGCAGCGGGTGAACGCCTTGCGTCGCCAGCCATCCAAGCAGCGAGCGCGACTCGCTAATGTCCAGAATCGTTGGCGGGTTGATTAACGAGGGGACAAATACCACAAGCGGGCCAGTACCGCCATAATCCCTTAGCAAAGTAGATTCGGACATCATTAGGGCGGCGCGATCAGGTCGGGTTTTAAGGGGTGGGAGCCCCTGTACCTTGCGCAGACCTTCAAGCGCATTTCGGGCAGTTTGCGGATCGCGTACTGCCACCATTTTAACCAGTTCAAGAAACAGGGGAAGGGGGCGTGGGCCAACCATTAACCGTTCAGAGGGCTTGCCTTCATGTTGCACCGCGCTATGATCGTGCTGCGCAGCATCGTGTGCAGCATTTTTTGGTGAAGGAGAAGTTATCATGGTCAAATCCGCTTCGCGCGACGACTCCGATTCGCCGCCGATCATCATCAAGAAATATGCCAATCGCCGCCTGTATGACACAGAGACTTCTAGCTATATTACACTTGATACGCTTGCTGTCATGACGCGGGAAGGACGCAATTTCAAGGTTATCGACGCTAAAACCAACGAAGATATTACGCGCACCGTCCTCACCCAGATTATCATGGAAGAGGAAGCGCATGGCGCAACCATGCTGCCTGCCAGTTTCCTGAAGCAGATCATTGCCATGTATGGCGACTCGATGCAGGCAATGGTGCCACAATATCTTGAAGCCTCGATGGAGGCGTTCAAGTCGCATCAAGAACAGTTCCGGACAGCACTTGAAGGCGCACTGACGGGGGGACCGATGGCGGACATTATGCGACATAATATGGAAATGTTCGGCATGGCATCGCCTTCGGCCAAAGCAGCGGAACCAACGCCGAAAGATGATGTTGCCGAGCTAAAGGCGCAGCTTGCCGCGCTACAGGCCAAGATTGACAAGATGTAGCCCAATGCGCTCTTGTGCCCTATACATGGGTGTGGAGCACACATGAACCAGCGGCTGAGTGATGCCGTCGCGGGGCTGTCGATTGCCGGGTTGATGCTGCCCGAGGCAGTGGCGTATGCAGCGATTGCAGGGCTTGCGCCGCAGCATGCTATCTTTGCAGGAATCGTCGGTGGACTTGCCTATGCACTGGTCGGGCGCAGCCGGTTTGCGATTGTCGCGCCAACCTCTTCTTCGGCGGCGATGCTGGCGGCGGCAGTGGCAGGTCTGGCGACACAAGATTTACCCTATGAAATCCTGACGATGGCGGTTGTGGCCATGGTGGGGCTGATTTTTCTGGCAGCAGGATTTTTGCGGTTGGGCAGCCTGTCTGGTTTCATTGCGAGACCGGTGTTGCGCGGCTTTGCCTTCGGGCTGGCGATCACGATTATCGTCAAGCAGTTGCCGGCGCTGTTCGGCTTGCATGTCAAAGGCAGCAATGTAGCGTTGCTCCTCTACGATATTGTCCGGGCCTTGCCTGCGTTGAATCCGGTAACGACTGTGTTCGGGCTGGTGGCGCTGGCGGTGCTGCTGCTCGCGCGAAGGTTCAAAAGCGTGCCGGGGGCGATTATTGTGCTGGTGATCGGCGTTGGCCTGACCTTTGCGATCAACATGCCGGCGCACCATGTTGTGCAGGTTGGCGCAATTCATACCG
>JAGWQR010000085.1 GCA_028869975.1 Alphaproteobacteria bacterium
GCACTGCTGAACCAGAAGCGGTCTTTGTCCTGCTGGCCGAACCGCAAGCCGAGCTCGCGCGAAAGCAGGCGATCAGTTCTGAATTTCTGGGCAGTAAAGGTTGCGCCAGAAGACACGACTGATAGGCCACCGGCGCGTTTTCCCTGCGCGATGCGGAAATAGGCAAACAAGCGTCTGCCAATATGCCAATCGATAGAGAGAGATGGCGCAGTGTGCCATTCGGTGCGCCCGATTGCCGAAGATGAAATGCTGCCCACCACATCCCATCCGTTCACAACTACACCGCCGACCCTGGTGACGCCGGAACTCACACTGTTGTCGGCGGCAAGGAGCTGCCCAGTAATTCGGGTGAGCGTGCTGCGTCCGCCCGCTGTAACCTGCACATGGCGCCACAATGGAAAGCTATACTCTCCAAAAAGTGCCAGCTCGCCGATCTGATTGCCGAGCGTATCGAGAAACGAAGGCGCTGATGGGGGGCCGATGGCGCGTGCGACATTCTCACGCGTATACATTCCGGAAACGCCGAGAAGCCAGGGGCGTGCCTGATTGTTACCGAAAATGCGGGTTTCGTGCGAAACCATCGTAATGTTTTCATCATTCTGGAAAATACGCGGTATGGTACTCAAAATCGGCAACGTCAGGTCGGAATAGTCGGTCGCATCATAGGTTGTATTAATCGACTGCCTGACGAACGATGTTGTTGCGCTAATTGTATTGGTCACACCTTTGCGCACGAGTGATACATACGCAAGTGCGTATTTGTTGCCAAAAGGCTGCGCAACCCGCGAGGCGCGGACCAGATCGGGTGCACCAGCATAGACATAATTACCATCAGCGCTCTCGATATTCTGATAGACGACTCCTGCATCAACCTGAATCTCGCTAGAAGGCGTCCAGTGCAGCGAAATCCGTCCACCAGCGGTTGTGCTGCGGTTGATCTGGGCAAGATTGCGCACGGGATCGTTGATATATCCGGCATCGATATTGTGATAGGTTACCGCGCGCACCGCGAGCCGGTCATTTATCACGGGCAAGTTGAGTGAAGCCGCCACATCCTCGCCGATCCCGCCGTGCTGCGTGCTGCTTGCGCCTGCGGTAAAATCAGCCTCGATCTTCTTTGTTGTGGGCATAGCCGGCTCAAACCGGACGACGCCGCCAATCGCGCCATTGCCATACAGTGTATTTTGCGGGCCTTCGATAACCTCGACCCGGTCTACATCATACAGGATGAGATCCGGATCGGGAGAATTATAGGTCATCCGCGCCTCGCCCAGATAGAGCGCTGCCGTGCTTTGCGAGCTGCCGTTAAAACTGCTGTCGGCAATGCCCCGGATAAAGATTTTGTCGCGACCGGAGCCTAACTGGGTGGAAGCCAGTATCGGGAGTTGGTCGGTTACCTCGTCTGTCCCGCGCACGCCGCCATTGGCCAGAGCATTGGACTTCAGATTGACGACTGAGACCGTCCCCGCAAAATTGGCAAGCGGGGTCTGGCGCTTGCTCGCGGTGACGATAATGTCATCAGGGGGGGGCATTACAACCACAGCTTGATGCGGGATCGGCGGGCTTTGAGCCGGTCGCGGTGCCGCCGGCTTCACGATCGGCAATCGCGAAAGGATGATGCGCACTGTGCGTGGTCCTACGACCAGAAAAGCAGCCCCGGTGCCGCGCAGCAATATCCGCAGTGCATCATATATATCATGACGCCCGTGCACACCCGGACTGATTTGTTGGGCAAGTCGCTCGTCGGTCAACCCGATATTCAATCCCGCCTGCGCGCCAAACCGGATGACAACCTGTCCCAATGGCCCGGAACCAACATCAAAATGCCTTGATTCAGCGCGCGCCGGGGATTCGGCGCACAGGGATGCCGCAATCCCGAGAGCCACGCAAAAAAAAGGTCTCAATTTTTACTCGCTGTAATCCGCCAGGTTGCGCCTTCGTCTTTCACA
>JAGWQR010000086.1 GCA_028869975.1 Alphaproteobacteria bacterium
CGATGCGGACGGTGGCGCCACCGGCCGCTCCAAAGCTGATGCCCCCGAAATCGACGGCGAAGTGTTCCTGCGTGATACGACCGGCGTGAAGGTGGGCGACATAGTGCGCGTGGCGGTCGAGGACGCCGATGAGCATGATTTATATGGTGTCCGCGTCTAGCTCATTTCCACTCGATCTTACCGGGTGATTTTGACGTATAGTCATACACAACGCGGTTAATGCCCTTGACCGCGTTGACGATCCACATGATCACCATCAACCGCTCATCGTGGTGCGTGATATTGCCTTGTGCCAACCACTGAGTAGTGCGCTGCGCGTGTCGGCGGCCATGTGCGGCAGGAAGGTTTTGATCGTGTCCGTACGTGTGCCACGCGCCCAAATGTCCGGCCACACGCCCGCCCAGTGTGCAGCCAGCATCGCCGCGCCGAGCGCGGTCGTCTCGATATTGGTGGGACGCTCAACGGGCAAGCCGAGAATATCGGCAAGGAACTGGCACAGCCAGTCGTTCGACGCCATTCCGCCATCAACCCGCAATTTGGCGAGCCGGTCGCCGCCATCCTCTGCCATCGCCGTGACGAGATCGGCAGTCTGATACACAACAGACTCAAGCGCGGCGCGCACGATATGCGCAGACGATGTGTCGAAGCTCATCCCGCAGATCAGTCCGCGCGCTTGGGGTTGCCAATGCGGCGCGCCCAGCCCGACAAAGGCCGGCACCATATAGACACCGCCATTGTCGGGCAGCGCAGCGGCGAGCGTAGCACTCTCAGATGAAGATTTAATCAGCCCCAGCCCATCGCGCAGCCATTTGATCGCGGCCCCGGCGACGAACAGCGAGCCCTCCATGGCATAATGGGTGATGCCATCAATCTGATAGGCGCAAGTGGTGAGCAGGCGCACGTGCGATGCGACTGGCTTGTCGCCCGTGTTGAGCAGCATGAACCCGCCGGTGCCATAGGTGATCTTGGCCTCGCCCGGTGCAAAACAGGATTGGCCAATGAGCGCCGCCTGCTGATCGCCTGCGATGCCGTAAATCGGGATCGAGGTGTCGAACAGCGTAGTCGTTCCGAAGTCGGCGGCGCTCGCGCACACCTCGGGCATGATTTGTGGTGGAATGTTGAACAGCGTCAGCATTTCGGGTGACCAGTATTTCTTGTGAATGTCGAACAGCAGGGTGCGGCTGGCATTGGTAATATCGGTTTTGTGTGCTGTGCCGCCGGTCAGCCGCCAGAGCAGGAAGCTATCGATGGTGCCGAACGCGAGTTCACCCGCTTCGGCGCGTTGCCGCGCGCCCGGCACGGTGTCGAGCAGCCAGGCGAGCTTGGTCGCGGAGAAATACGGGTCGAGCAGTAGCCCGGTGCGCGCCTGCACCTGCTGTTCATGTCCCGCAGCCGTTAAGCGCGCGCAAACATCCGCCGTGCGCCTGTCTTGCCAGACGATGGCGTTATACACTGGCGCACCGGTTGCGCGATCCCACAGCACCACCGTCTCGCGCTGGTTGGTGATACCGATGGCGGCTATGTCGGTGGTGCTGAGCTTGGCCTGCGCGAGTGCAGCGCTGATCGTCGCGCAGACATCGCGCCAGATGTCCTCCGGATCATGCTCGACCAAGCCATCGTGCGGGTAATGCTGCGCAAATTCCTGCTGCGCGAGCGCGACAACCCGCTGCGCCGCATCGAAAATGAGCGCGCGGCTCGACGTGGTGCCTTGGTCGATCGCCAGGATGTAGTCGCTCATTTGCCCTCCTCCTGCACACGCCTTGCGAGATACTGTGTCAGCCGCGTCTGCGTATCGGGCGGGCAGTGTAATCCCATTTTGGTGCGCCGCCTGAGAATATCCTCCGCTGTTCGTGCCCATTCATGGTTGCAGAGATACGCGACCTCAGCTTGCGTCAGTCCCGCACCGAAATCCTCACCCAGATCGGCCATTGATGACGCATCGCCCAAAATCAGCGCCATGCGTGTGCCATAGAGGCGCGCCAGCCGTTTGCTAAGCGCTTCGGTGAGCCAGGGCCAGCGCTCCCGCAGACCCGCCTGAAACACATCGAAATCCGCATCCGCAATATCGCCACCCGGCAGCGGCGTGCTCGCGCTCCACGGCTTGCCCATGCCTGGCAGCCAGGGCGCGAGCTTCTCGAGCGCATGTTCCGCGAGGCGGCGATAAGTGGTCAGCTTACCGCCGAACACACTCAGCAGTTGCGGCCCGTCTTTGCGTCCGAGCTTGAGCACATAATCGCGGGTGATCGCCTTGGCGTCACCGCTGCCATCATCATAAAGCGGGCGGATTCCGGCATAGCTGTGCACGACCATCTCGGGTATCACCGGTGCGCTGAAATAGGCGTTGGCGCTGGCGCAGAGATAATCCACCTCGTCTTGCGTAATTTCCGGATTCCCGCGCGCGGCCTCATCGACCATGACATCAGTGGTGCCGATCAGCGTGAAGCGCCCCTCGTAGGGGATGGTGAACACAATCCGCCCATCCGGATTTTGCAGCATGAAGGCGTGCGCGCCGTCATAAAGCTGTGGCACGATGATATGGCTGCCCTTGACCAGGCTGACCTTGCCGTCGCGCGCAACGGCGCCGATCGTGTCAAGCATCGTGTTGACCCACGGGCCGGCAGCGTTGACCAGGTTGCGGGCGCGCAATTCGCTGGGCACCTCCGCATAAGTGCCGCCCAGTACTCGGGCCGGGTTCGCCGCGAGCGTCACGCGCCAATGATCGCCATCCACCTTGGCCCACACCACCTCCACGCCCGTTAGAATATCGGCCCCGCGCGTCGCCGCATCGATCGCGTTGAGCGCCACCAGCCGTGCATCATCCACCCAGCAATCGGCATAGCAGAAGCCGCGCTTGACCTCGGGCCGCAGCTGCCCGCCCCATTTCGGATCATCGAGCTGCACCCGCGCTGAGACGGGGAGCTTCTTGCGCCCGCCCAGATGGTCATAAAGGAACAACCCCAGGGCAATCATCCACCCCGGACGGCCCTTGGGCGGTTGCGGGAGCACGAACTTAAGCGGCCAGATGATGTGCGGGGCCATGGCGAGCAGCCGTTCACGCTCCTGCAAGGCCTCGCGCACCAGACGGAACTCGTAATACTCCAGATAACGCAGCCCGCCGTGAATGAGCTTGGTACTGGCGGACGAGGTGTGTGTGGCCAGATCATCGCGCTCGACCAGCGCAACCTTCAATCCGCGACCTGCGGCATCGCGCGCAATCCCTGCGCCGTTGATCCCGCCGCCAATGATGAGCAGGTCATAGATGTCTTGTTGAGCACGCGCCATCAGTGCGCGCCCAACAGGCTTAAGACCGTAGCATGCCGCAGTACCACCCCGGCCCCTGAAAGCTGGACGCTGCGCTGCTCATGCGGCGGCAGCAGGAGGATGGGTGGAGGCGTGCAGTCCGCATTCGCACCCGCGAGATCCACAGTCAGGTGCAGCGTATCTTCCGTCGTCGTGCCGAAAATTCTGATGCTGCGTCGGGTGGCATCGCTGTCGTCCGGATCATCCAGCGTCGCCCAGTCAAAGGCCGCTGCGCCTTGCGGCGCGAAGAAGGCGATCATGGGCTGATACGCGCCGGGAGAGAAACCCTGCCGCGCGGCATCCAGCAACAGCCCGGTGCCCGCACGCGCAAACAGCAGGGGCAGCGCATCAAGCGGTGCTGGCAGGGTCAATGTGGTGCCGCCAGAGAACGCCGCGCCCGTCCAGAGATCATGCCAGTCATCGTCCTTGGGGAAGTGGATGGTGCGCGTGGTGGCCCCCGGCTCGACCACCAGCGCCGCGAGCACATCGCGCCCGAGCAGATGATCATCCCCCTCCTCCCACGCTGCTTCATCATGCGGATAATCGAGCCAGAGCGGGCGCACCATCGGCTCATAGGCGGTATGATAACGGTGTGCGAGATTGTGGAAAAAGGGGATGAGCGCCTGCCGCAGCGCCATCAGCCGCCTGATTTGGGGCAGAATGTCTGGATACATCCAGGGCTCGTTGACCGATTTATCCTCGTTCCAGCTATGGATGGAGAAACGCGGCATCAAAATGCCGGCTTGGCACCAGCGCAGGAACAGCTCCGGGTCGGGCTTCGGCCCGGCAAAGCCGCCGACATCATGGCCATAGTTGGACACGCCCGACAGCGCCATCCCCAGCCCGATTTTCAGGTTGTAGCGCAGGCTGTTCCAACTTGTGAAATTGTCGCCCGACCAGCTTTGCGCGTAGCGCTGCATCCCGGTCATCCCCGCGCGTGAGACGACATAAGGGCGTGCATTGGGGCTGTGAGTAAGCTGCGCGGCACGCGAGGCGCGCATCATCAACAATGGCTGGAGCGGGCGGGATTCCTCAGCGGGGCGTGTGTTGCCAAAGCCATGAATGCGTGCGCGCGCATCCCACACCTCATATTCGTTATTGTCGTTCCAGGTTGCGGCAATGCCGTAGTCCAGCAGATGTTCCGTTACCTGTTTGCGCCACCATGTGGAGGTGGCCGGGTTGGTGAAGTCGAGCGCTCCCCCAATCTCGTCCCAATACTGGATTTCGGTGGGGGCGCCCTCTGCATTGTAAATAAACAGCCCCGCCCCAGCCACCTCGGCAAAGCGCGGATGATCGCGCAGCAAGGCGGGCTTGATATTGGCGACGAGCCGAACGCCAGCATCCAGATAAGTTTGCACAAACGCGCGTGGATCGGGGAATTTGTCGCGGTTCCAGTGGAACACATAGCGTTTGTCGCCAATCGAGGTGTACCCGGACGAAAGGTGGAATGAGGTGCAGCCAATGTCATGCTCGCCCAACCGCGTAATGAACTGTGCCATTTGCGCTTGCGCGTCTGGCGCATCGGTGTAGCGCATCGTCGAGCCGGAATAGCCCAGCGACCAGCGCGGCATCAGCGCCGGACGCCCGGTCAGCCAGGTGAGGCGCTGCGTCACGGCGCGCGGCTCCGGCCCGGCAATCATATAGAGATCGAGATCACCCGCCTCGGCGCGCACATGGCGGTAAGCGCCGTGATAATTGTCCAGCTCCTGCCCGAAATCGAAACTCATGTCCGACATGTTATCGTAGAATGCACCATGGCACGCACCCTGCGCATCGGCGGTCAACACATAGGGGATATGCTTGTAAAGCGGATCGGAAGTTTGCGCATCATAGCCCATTGCATCGATATTGGTCAGCCGGAAGCGCCGCCCGGCCCGGTTCATCTGCCCCGAACGTTCCCCCAGCCCATAATAACGTTCGCCCGGCTGGCGCGCGCAATAATGATGCACCGCGCCATCCCACCAGCCGAAATTATAGGCCTGGGTCGGCCGATCTTGCGCCATGATCTGCCAGTGCGTGCCGACGCGCTGTGCCCAAGTGCAATGGAAGCAGCTGAGCCGGATGCTGAGGCGGATACGCGAAGTCTCAATGCGGAGCGTGTCGCCCGCCTGCGCCATCGCAAAGTCCGGGCAGGTGAACCTGTCGACCGACATCCGATCCCGCCCCGGTTCGGCGATGTCCTCCTGCCCGGGCGCAATCGCCCAGCTTGGTGGGCTGTGCAGCACACCATCTGGCAGCAGCAGGAGACGAATGATGTCCTCTTCGAGCACAAAGATGTGCGCCAGCGCGCCGGTGTCTGCGGTCAGTGTCACCCATCCCTTGCCGGTCGCACCAATACTGAACCGTGGGGGCTGGGATAGCGTTGCGTGCCTCATGCTGTCTGCGCCTCCTGCGCCGCAATCAAATGGTGAATGAACAGCAACAGGATCAGCGCGCCGATCAGATCAAACACGCCCAGTGCACCGAACAGCGGCGCATAGCCGATACTGTCGGCCAGCCGCCCGATCGCGAGCGAAAAGAGCAGCCCGCCAATCCACCCCGCCTGACTGACAAAGCCATTGGCGGTGCCGACTTCCTCCTTGGGGTAACAGTCCGCCGTCAGCGTGTTGATCAGCACCGACAGCGTCTGATGTGCAAAGCCGCCAATGCACAGGAAGATGATCGCCACATAAGGGCTGGCCACCACGCCGATAAACCCCGGCGCGATCATCAGCAGCGCAGCAAAGGCAACGCCAATCACCCGCGCGCGGATGAGGCCGACCTGCGCATAACGCGCGATCAGCGGCGAGATATAGCCCCCGCACAGCCCGCCCAGATCAGCGCATAAAAAGGGCAGCCAAGCGAACAGCGCAATCTGCTTCAACTCAAAATGCCGGACGGTGACAAAATAAAGCGGCACCCAGAAGCTGAACGTCTGCCAGGCGGGTTCCGCAAGGAAGCGCGGCACAGCAATGACCCAGAATTTGGGCTGGCCCAACATGGACAGCGCCTGCGTTACGCTCAACGGTGTTGCCCCCGCCTCGGCCCCGCGCCCTTCATTGATATACGCGCGCTCGTCAGCAGTCAGGCGCGGGTGCGTATCTGGCGCGGCGTAGCTACGCCACCACACCAGCGCCCACACCAGCCCCAGCGCGCCGGTCGCGATAAACGCCACCCGCCAATCAAACTTGAGCGCCAGCCCCGCCACTATCGGCACTGCGAGTACTGCGCCCAATGCTGTGCCGACATTGACCCAGCCGATGGCTGCCGCCCGCTCGCGCGCCGGAAACCAGAGCGTCGCGGCCTTGACCCCAGCCGGGATCACCGCTGCTTCGCTCATCCCGAGCACGCCGCGAAAAATCGCCAGACTCAGCCAGCCACCCGCAAAGGCATGGAGCATATTGGCGAGCGACCAGATGGTGGCAAACAGTGCATAGCCGAATTTCAGCCCGAACCGGTCAATCACCAGCCCGCACACCGGCAGCATGATGATATAGCCCGCCTGAAATGCGCCGACGACATAGCTATAGTGCTGGGTCGAGATGTGGAGATGCTTTTCCAGATCGGGCGCAAGAATGCCCAATGAATTGCGCGCGATATAGTTGATCACAGTGCCTGCGAAGATGATTGCGATGATCTGCCAGCGCAGGTTGCGGCGCAGCAATTCTAACATGAGACGGCGAGTGCACGATTGAGCGTGGCGATATCGGCTGCATCCGCCACCCAGTATTGGGCGAACAGGCCCTGTGCGCCGAACAGCGCGTTTAAGATTCCGTCACGACCCGCTTCACGCCAGAGCGCGGCAAGCGGCGCGGCCATCGGGTCATCAACCTTATGCCCATCGCCCTTCACATAGGCAATCCACGCGGCCAGTGCGCTGAGAATGGCCGGGCAGTGTCGCCCCGCCGCCTGATGATGCGCCAAGGTCGCCAGCCAGCGCTGCGGGATTTTCTGGCTGCCATCCATCGCGATCTGGCTGAGCTTGTGGTTGAGCGCAGGATTGGCGAAGCGGGCGAGCAGCGCGTCTGCATAGGCGTTCAAATCCTGTCCCGGCGCGGGCGTGAGCGAGGGTGCCGCCTCATCGCGCATCAACGCCTCGATCAGCGGGCGCAGCGCCGGATCGGCAATCGCCTGATGGACATAGTCAGCCCCGCGCGCCAGCCCCAGATAGGCGAGCGCCGAATGCGCGCCGTTGAGCATCCGCAGCTTGGCGGTCTCAAACGCGCGCACATCGGCGGTGAATTGCGCGCCGCCCACCTGCCAGCGCGGGCGCGGGCCAGCGAAGGCATCCTCGATCACCCATTGGCTGAAGGGTTCGGTGACGACGGCGCCTTCGTCGGTGATGCCGCCCAGCGCAGCGGCAATCTCTGCTCTATCCTGCGCCGTCGTCGCGGGCACGATCCGGTCGACCATCGTGCAGGGGAAAGCGCAGGTCTCCGCCACCCAGCGCGCCAGCGCCGGATCATGCTGCGCCAGATATTGCCCGAGCAGTGCTTCCAGCTGGCGGCCATTTTCCGCCAGATTGTCGCAGCTCAACAGCGTAAGTCCGCCCCCGCCAGCGGCTTGGCGCGCCGCCAGCCCTTCGGCGAGATATGCATACACGCTCCCCGCCCCCGCCTGCGCGAAATCGAGCGACCCATCGCCCGTGCGACAATAGCCTTTTTCAGTGATGGTGAAGCTGATGATCTGCGAGGCAGGTGCGGCGAGGGCGGCAACCACGTGCGCGCGCTCCTGCGCCGCCACCAGTACGTGCTGCATACTGCCGATCAGTCGTGTGCTGTTGCCGACTCCGCTCTTTTCAGTGACAGTATAAAGCCCATCCTGCGGGTTGAGCTGTGCCGCCACATCGCCCGAGCGCAGCGACACGCCAATGATGCCCCAGTCACGATCCCCCGCGTTCATCGCATCATCGGTGTAGACCGCCTGATGCGCGCGGTGGAACGCGCCAATCCCGAAATGGACAATACCCGCTTTTTGCACAGCGCGATCATAGGCGGGGCCTTTGACATGCGGCGGCAGTGCCGCACCGGCGTTCAGTCTCACAATTTATAGGCCTTTTTGGCCAGATTGTAGGTGAGATCGACCGCGAGTTCCGCCGCCTCCCATTCCTCCAGCCGATGCTCGGCCACCAGCCGCGCGAGGAAGCCGCAATCGATCCGCCGCGCCACATCATGCCGCGCCGGGATGGAGAGGAACGCGCGCGTATCGTCATTGAAGCCGACGGTGTTGTAGAAACCTGCCGTCTCCGTCACCTGCTCGCGGAAGCGCCGCATCCCCTCTGGCGAATCATGGAACCACCAGGCCGGGCCAAGCTTGAGGCAGGGGTAATGGCCGGCAAGCGGTGCCAGCTCGCGTGCATAGCTGGTCTCATCAAGCGTGAAGAGGATCAGCGACAGGCGCGGATCATTCCCGAAGCGGTCGAGCAGCGGCTTGAGCGCGTGGACATAATCGGTCTGCGTCGGTATGTCGGCCCCCTTGTCGCGGCCATAACGCATGTGCAGCCAGGGGTTGTGATTACGTAACGAGCCAGGATGAAGCTGCATCACCAAGCCGTCGTCCACGCTCATCGCCGCCATCTCGGTGAGCATCTGCGCGCGGAACATCTCGGCGTCTTGCGGTGAAGCAGGCGCTGTCGTCACCCGCCGGAACAGCGCCTCGGCCTCGGCGGGTGAAAGATCAGCGGTCAGCGCTGTTGGGTGGCCATGGTCGGTTGATGTTGCGCCCATCTGCGCGAAGAAGGCGCGGCGCTTGCGGTGTGCCGCGAGATAACCCTGCCACGAAAAACAATCCTCCCCGGTCAGCGCGGAGAAGGTTTTGAGATTATCGCGGAACCCCTCAAATTCGGGATCAACCACCGGATCGGGGCGATAGGCGGTGATGACGCGCCCGCTCCAGCCGCTCGCCTTGATCGCCGCATGGTGGCGCAGATCATCGAGCGGGGACTCGGTGGTGGCCAGCACCTCGATATTGAAGCGCGCGAACAGCGCGCGCGGGCGATAGGCCTCGGTCTGCAACGCGGCCGTGATCGTGTCATAATAAAGATCGGCGGTGTCAGGCCCGAATGCCTCCTCAAACCCGAATACTTCCGCCCACACATGATCGAGCCACATCCGGCTCGGGGTGCCGCGAAACAGGGAGTAATGCTGCGCGAACAGGTGCCAACCCGTGCGCGGATCGGCATCCGGGTCATTGATCCCCAGATCCTCCAGCCGCACGCCCTGCGAGTAGAGCATCCGGAACACATAATGATCGGGCTTCAAGAGCAATTCGGTCGCGTTGCCGAACGGCGCGTCGGTCGCGAACCATTCAGGGTCGGTATGGCCGTGCGGACTGAGGATCGGCAGCCCCGCTACCCCGGCATAGAGCCGCCTGGCGATGGCGCGGGTATCCTTATCCGCAGGAAACAGCCGGTCGGGGTGGAGGCGCAACGGGCAGTTCATAGTGCTGCCACGTTGGTGAAGCGCGCGCGCTTGGATGCCACTGCGCGGCGGGCCGCTTCCACTGCCTCTTC
>JAGWQR010000087.1 GCA_028869975.1 Alphaproteobacteria bacterium
AGGCCGCCGCCGTCGCGAGCCTACCACAGGCAAATCGGTAGGGAAACCACGGCGCGCTGCCTGCACTTTGAATAACCGCCCTTAGCCTACCACAGGCAAATCGGTAGGGAAACCACGGCTATGGAGGCCGTTTTGAGATTACGCGCGTCAGCCTACCACAGGCAAATCGGTAGGGAAACCACGGCTTACTGCGTTGATGCTGACATTCATCCAAAAGCCTACCACAGGCAAATCGGTAGGGAAACCACGGCGTGGCTCATGGTCATTGTCACAATGTCTGTAGCCTACCACACGCGCCGTCGCGGTCTGGTCGTTCAAGCGCCCGATGATGCGCAGCCCGCGCTCATCCTCCGCAATTTGTTCAATCACGCCGATCGGGTGGTTGCCATCATGCTGCCAGAGCAGCGGCACCGCCTTCGGCCCCGCTGCCACGGCGCGCCTGAACGCGCCACGCCGGATGATGTCGCCCGAAGAATCCGCCCGGTCAAATATCGCGGCATAGCCGGCAAAGCGGGTGGTGGCCTTGAGTTCAAGCGCTGTCATCGCAGCAATTCCGCGATCAGGCCGTGGCGTACCGCCAGCACAAGCAGCAGCGTTGCCAGCCCGATTCGCACCAGCCATTCGATCACCGCACGGCGCATCGAGGATTTGGCGTCGCGCCAGGCGGCGAGCAACTGGCGCAGCTCGGCGACATCCTTGTGCGCGGCTTCATCGGCGAGACCAATCGCGGCCATCGCGCGCTGTGCACCGCTCTCCGCCGCCTCTTCCGCCATGGCTTTCAGCGTGACCAGCTCGGTGCCCGCCGCATGCGCATCTTCCATCAGATGCGCCAATATGGTTCCGTCAGTCATCAATTCTGCTCCTCAAGATTTTCGGTGAGTTCATCGCTGCCCGGCCCCAGCCCCAGCATCGCGCGTTTCTCATCCGGGGTCAGGAAGGTGGCGGCGCTGACGCTGGCCCACAGCTTCTCGCGGTCATCGGCAAGCGCCGACAGATCATCGACATCAACGCGGAACTTCACCTCGGGCCACCAGCCTTCCAGCCCTTCCGCAATCGCGTGGAGCAGTTTGTTCGCCATCGGGAGGATGGTGGAGCGGTAGAGTGCGCGGCTCGCTTCGCGATAATTGCTGTAGGTCGCATCACCCGGTAGGCCGAGCAGCACCGGCGGCACACCGAAGGCCAGCGCAATCTCGCGCGCGGCCGCCGCCTTGAGGTTGTTGAAATCCATGTCGGCGGGTGAAAGCGAAAGTGCCTGCCACTTCAGTCCGCCTTCCAGCAGCAGCGGGCGCGCCGCATTGCTTGGCCCGGAAAAATGACTGTCAATCTCCGTGCGCAGCCGGTTAAACTGCTCTTCGCTTAGTGTGGCGCCGGCCTCGCCCGGTTCATAAACCAGCGCGCCGCTCGGCCGTGCCATATTGTCGAGCAGATGCTTGTTCCATTTGGCAGCAGCGTTATGGCTCGCGATAGCGCCCATCGCGGCACCCAGCGCGCCCAGTCCGAAATGGTCATCGACCGGGTGCGCGGTTTTGATATGGATCAGCAGCGTGCGCCCCTGTGCATCGTGCCGGCGTAAGGGCGCGGTTTGGCCGTTCAGTGTGTATTTATAGTTGCGAATCCAGCCGCGCGCATCCAGCTCCACGCCCATGCGCTCGGGGCGCAGTGCAAACAGCTCGACCGGATCGCCTGCCGCATCGGTGAGCACCTGGATGAAAGCGTTGCCGTGCAGCAGCAGATACATCGCGGCATTTTCAAGCAGATGCTGGCCTGCCGTTGTCGCCTTGACGAGCGCGAGCGCGTCGGCATTGTCGGCACAGGTCTCGATTTTGAGCGCGGCGACCCCTTCCGCAACCAGGCGCACGGCGCGCTGGGCGACTGCATTGTGCAGATAGGCCTCGCGCACCTGGGCGTAATAGCTGTTCGGCCATTCACCATAAGGGTAAATCGTGCCCATGCCGGTCATCAATGCTGGCCGGGCACCTTTCGGTATGGGCGCGGTCACGAACCGGCCCATACCCGCACGGCCAAGCACAGGGCGCGGTACCGATGCGCCCTTGCGTTGTAGGGCGAACGGAGCCAGCAAATCCTGCCAGAAACCTGGGCGTGAGGATGCTTTCCGCGAAATGCGGTTTGTGTCATTCTGGTTCATATATTACTCCGAAAAATTAGAGTGTGCGTGCGCGCAGCACCGGGTTCGGCTGGCCCAGCATCAATTCAGTGAGCGCATAGATGCATGCATCGGCACGGTCGGGAGACCGGCCCGGCCCGGCATAAGCTTCCCCGATGACCATGCCGCATAATTGGTCTTCAAGCGCGGGAAATGATCCAATATGATGCACACGCCCCTGCTCATATAGCGCGGCTACTGGCTCTGCGCGCGCCGTTTTGCCGTGCCGGGCATGAATGAGCCGGGTTGGCTGGGCAACCCCTGCCGCGCGAAGCACTGATGCTATCATTTCACCTCCCTGGTTCGATTCGGCAATCAGGCGATCCGGGTTATAATGTTCGACACACCGGCGCACAGCGCGAGCCCAGCCTTCAGGGGAAGCACCGGTTACGGTGGCATCCTCAAGCACATAAGCATGACCGTCATCGCATTGAGCGGCAACGATAATCCCGCAGGCATCGCGTCCAATTCCAGCCGGCGGATCCACGGCCACCACTGTCCGGACGATCCCCGTGGGTATGACCTTGACTCTGTGACACTCGATCATGTCCAGTGTCCATAAAGCACCAATCGGGTTAGTCAGTAACTCGCCATTGAGCTCCTGACGGCCGAGTCGGGTGCCTGCATATGACAGCGCCATGGCTTCGCGAAAGGCTTCGGGCAAAAACGGATTATCCATCGTTGTCCCGTGCGTTACAACCACCTGGGGGCTTGCCAGTATGCTGCGGAGCAATGGTATCGGTCGGGGCGTCGTGGTGATCATAATTCGGGGCCATTCGCCCAGCCGCAAACCCATTTGGAGATTGTCCCAAAGGATTTGACCATAATTCCATTTGGCCAGCTCATCACACCAGGCATGACTGTGTTCAGGCCCGCGCAGCGCTTCGGCAGCCTCTGCAGAATAAAGAAACGCTTGTGCTCCGTTCCTCCAGATCAGGCGACTGCGTGTGGATTCGAAACGCGGGCGATTATTTCGGGGCGCCACCGCCAGCAGCCCGCTTTCACCTTCAACCATAATAGCACGGGCTTCGGCCTGTGTAGCTGCTATCAAGGCAATGCGCGCATTTCCATCAGATTCTGCGATCATACGAACCCATTCGGCACCTGCCCTGGTCTTTCCATATCCGCGACCTGCAAGCATGAGCCAGATCCTCCAGTCACCATTGGGCGGTAGCTGCGCAGGCTGCGCCCAGCTTTTCCAATGTGTTCTGAGGCGCTCAGCCCCAATTCTGGATACTTCAAGACGGCGTTGCAGCTTTGGCAGAGTGGCCAGGGTTGCCAGCGGATGCTGTGGTTCAGAGGGTGGGGACTGAGTCATTATATGTGCCGTTATGGTAATATTATGAGGGTCTGGGCTTGCAATGATTCACACTTTCGGCAATTTGATCCAGTTGTCGATTTACCATATCGGCGGATTTATCCTCAGCTTCAGGAGTCCCCAATGCTTCACGGCCAAAAATTTCAGGACGGCGCGCGCGCAATATACTTAAGCCCAAATTATCTGAATAGGTGCGATAATATCCAGTAATCTCACCACCGTGGAAATGTGGGCGCTCCACGCCCTCCATGGCACGGTTGCGCAACACTTCCTCTAGTGTATCGAGCGCTTCGTTCATGGCTTCATCCCAGCGGCAGGCGAAATTCGGTACGGAGCGCCGCCAGTCATACAGGGTTGAACTTGCAATGCCCGCTGCACGTGCTGCGCGGCTTATATTAGCGCTTTTTCGAAGCACGCGCAGAAACCGCTCACGTTGTCCTCCATCGGTTGCCGGCAGGCTTTTGAACCCTTCGGCACGCGCGAGGGCGCGCTTCGCAACCGAGGTGGCAGATAAATTCTGATTTTTCGTCATGAATTTCGCTTGGATCAGAACGGGCGGTGCCGCTGTAATGGCCACGCCGCCCGATTCGCAATTATCAGTGTGGTTATATTTACCGAATCATCGTTACGATGTCAAGAAAAAAATTCCATATAGGATAATTATCCGATACGCTCGAGCACACTGCGTTCCTTGTCGATCATAGCCTTGAAAGCGGGGCGGGCCAGTATCTTGTCGGACAAAGCCTGAAGTTTGGGGCGCTCTGGCCCCGGCTCAATACCGACATGGAGCAGGCTGCCAAAAATGCTGGCAAGACTGATTTCTGCGAGAGTAAGCCGATCCTCCACCAGCCAGACGTTGGCGCGAGGGAGATGTGACTCAAGCTGGTCAAGTCGCATGGCCAGTTCGGAATCACCTTCTCTGGCAACCGCTTCATTGCCGGGTATGCCCAGAAATTTGGGACTGACCAGCCGGTTGAAAAAGATTTTGCCGGCTGCGG
>JAGWQR010000088.1 GCA_028869975.1 Alphaproteobacteria bacterium
CGGGTTGGAGCTTGTCGGCCTGCGCGACAACGCCCGAAACCGGCGCGCGAATTTCAGTACGTGACAGATCAAGCTGCGCCTTGTCCACCGCCGCCTGTGCAGCCTCAATCGCCGGATTGATCCCCGACCCGTCCACCGCAAGACGCGCCTTGGCTGCTGTTGCCGTCTCACCTGCCGAGCGCTGCGCCGAGATCGCCGCCGTCACACCGGCTTGGGACGCCACCAGCGCGGCATGGGCGGCATCAAGCTGCGCACGAGTGGTGAAGCCGCGCGCCATCAGTGCGCTCTGGCGGCGGTAAGTTTCCGCATCAAGTGCGACCTGCGCCTGCGCTGCACCAACCATCGCCGCCTTGTTGGCTGTGTCGGCCTGCTTCGAATCATAGGTGCCGGCCAGTTCAGTCACCCCGGCTTTCGCCGTGCCGAGCGCGGCCTGCGCCTGCATCAGCGCGATCCTGTAGGGCGCGGGATCGAGCCGGAAGAGCAGATCACCCGCATTGACATGCTGGTTCTCGTGCACATCAACCTCGACAATCTTGGCGGTCAGTTCGGTTGAGACCGAGACCACCGGCGCGCCAACCTGTGCGTTGTCGGTACTCTCGGTACGGCCCGAAATATACCAGAACCAGAGTGCAATGGCTGCAATTACGAGCGGCACCGACAGCATCAGAACCCAGCGTATCATCTGCTTTGTGCGAGTTCCTGACACAGCGGCCGGAAGTTCCGCCGGATCTTCAGCTTGGATATTGCTCATTTCATTCATGTCGATACCGTCTTAGGAGCATAACACGCTGCAATGCAATATGCGCGCACAGAAATCGTCGCTGCGCGATACACTCACAGGTTTATCCACAGCACTGATCAGCAGGCCTCTTGCAGCCAATTCATGAAAAGCGGATAGGAGTTGTCATGGCAACAGCCCCCCTCAGTATAGTAACCGCCGATTCTGCGATCGGGCCCGCGCTCCCGCATAATATCGATGCCGAAGCCGCTCTGCTTGGCGCACTGATGATCGATAACCGCATTGCTGAGGATGTGCAGCTCAGGCTGCGCGCCGAGCATTTTTTTGAGCCGCTGCATGGACGTATCTATACCGCAATCCTGCGCCTGATCGACAAGCAGATGGACGCCAACCCGGTCACGCTGAGGCCGATGTTCGAGGCGGACGAGGCACTGCGGCAGCTCGGTGGCCCGGCCTATCTCGCCAAAATCGCGACCAGTGACGCCGCGCTCATCGGCGCACGCGATTTCGCCAGCCAGATCTATGATCTGGCGCTGCTGCGCGAGCTGGTCAGCGTTGGGCGCGCTATGGTTGATCGCGCAATGGATACATCTGAAGCAATTGAACCACTGGCGCAGATCGAATCGGCCGAGGCCGCGCTCTACAATGTCGCCGAGGGGGAGAATGGCACAGGAGGAATGCAGACGTTCGGCCAAGCCTCGCTTGCTGCGGTAAAAATGGCTGAAAAGGCTCTCAATTCAGGAGGCCATCTCTCTGGCATTACAACCGGTCTCGATTCAGTCAACACCAAGATGGGCGGGCTGCACCCGTCTGATCTGCTCATCCTCGCCGGTCGCCCCGGCATGGGCAAGACTGCGCTTGCCACCAACATAGCCTTCAATGCCGCACGGCGCTGGATGCGTGAACGTGAGGACGGAATTGACCTGGCGAAATCGGCCGGGGCCAAGGTTGCGTTTTTCTCGCTTGAAATGTCTGCCGATCAGCTCGCTACGCGCATCCTCTCCGAACAATCCGAAATTTCGGCTGAAAATCTGCGTATGGGCAAGATCAGCCATAATGATTTCCGCGCGCTGGCGCGCGCTGCTGGTGAGCTGGAAACGTTGCCACTCTATATAGACGACACACCAGGCCTCACCATCGCAGCGCTGCGCACCCGTGCCCGACGCCTCAAGCGCAAGCATGGCATCGGGTTGATTATCGTTGATTATCTCCAGTTGCTGCAAGGCACTGGCCGCCATGCTGGTGAAAACCGCGTGCAGGAAATTTCCGAAATTTCGCGCGGGCTCAAAACGCTCGCCAAGGAGCTGGGCGTTCCAGTGCTCGCGCTGTCGCAGCTTAGTCGCGCCGTCGAGCAGCGCGAAGACAAGCGCCCTCAGCTCTCCGATCTGCGCGAGTCCGGCTCAATCGAGCAGGATGCGGATATTGTGCTCTTCGTTTTCCGCGAGGAATATTATATCGAATCACGCAAACCCGACGATGATGACGAAGCTGGCGTGAGCAAATGGCAATCCCAGATGGAAAAGGCTTTCGGGATGGCTGAACTCATCATCGCAAAGCAGCGCCATGGTGCTACCGGCAAAGTAAGGCTGGCGTTCAAGAAAGAGATTACCAAATTCAGCGATTATATCGACGAAAGCTTCGCGCCCGAGCGCCACTAGGCCATGTTGACATAAGATTTCAACCATAGTCTTGCGGCGGCGAGGTTGAGGAAGCTCTCGAAGGAGAGGATTGTTTTGTCGTAGCGGGTTGCAATGCGTCTTTGGTTCTTGAGATGGGCGAACATGCGCTCGATGC
>JAGWQR010000089.1 GCA_028869975.1 Alphaproteobacteria bacterium
CTGCCGGCCGTTCAGGCCGCGCGCGAGGCCGGGCGCATGTATATCTCAGTTGCTTCCGAAATATTGAGCGAGCACGGGAAATGAATTCCTTTTCCAAAGCCGTTACCCTGGTCAATCAGCGCGGGCTACACGCGCGAGCCAGTGCCAAATTTGTCGGTTTGGCGTCCAAGCTGGACACCGCGATATCCGTCGAACGCGAGGGCCAAAGTGTAATTGGCACATCGATCATGGGCTTGATGATGCTGGGTGCTGCCTGTGGTGATACCATCCGGATCAGTGCAGATGGCGAAGGGGGGCAGGACGCCGTCAATATTCTGGCCGCATTGGTCGAGGATGGCTTTGGCGAAGGTTAAAGTTCGTCATGACGAGAGATATAACCGGCTTTTCGAACCCGCTGGTCAAGGCAACCCGGGCGCTGCGTGATAAAAAAAGTAGGCGTGCAAACGGTTTATTTTTGGCAGAGGGATTGCGGATTTTGACCGAGGCACGTGACGCGGGCACATTGCCTCGCGCCATTTGGTATAATGGTGCGGACTCGCCACACCCCTTGACACTCGAAATTGCGCGGGAAGTTGAGGCAACGGGCGGCAATGTACTCACTACGTCATCCGAGATTCTGGCCAAACTCTCCGGCAAGGATAACCCTCAGGCTGTTCTAGGCGTTTATGCAGAGCGCTGGACAGACTTGGCGGAAATTGACCGTACGACAGCCCCACTCTGGATTGTGGTGCAGGCGCTGCGCGATCCCGGCAATCTCGGCACAATCCTACGGATCGGGGATGCTGTCGGTGCTGGCGGCCTCATTCTGATTGATGATTGTACCGATCCCTTCTCGGTGGAGGCGGTGCGCGCGAGCATGGGCGCGCTGTTCACGCAGGTGATTGCGCAGGCGCGTTGGGGGGAGTTCATCGCCTGGCTGCGCGCCGGGCCGGGGCAGCTCATCGGAACGTGTCTGAATACAGCACTGGACTATCAGGAGCCGCGCTACGCCGCGCCAGCCTTCCTGCTCATCGGCAATGAGGCACAGGGCCTGCCTGCCGCGTATGAGTCCGAATGCGATCTGCGCGTCAAAATGCCCATGATGGGCAGGGCGGACAGTCTCAACGCCGCCGTCGCCTGCGGCGTAATGGCCTATGAACTGCTCAATCAGCGGCGAAAAAGCACCACGTTGTGCTAATCTGCCCCGCTTACCAACTTTATAAGTGGTCGCGGCGTGGATTCCACCACCGGAAGTTCCTCAATCCGTTTGTTGCCGTCCGCCACTTCCAGGGCTTCAAAGCGTTTGGCTTGCGTCAATACCTGCGATTCGAGCGAGCCGACAAAGGCATTATAGGCACCCGTTGCCAGTTCGAGATTACGCCCCAATTTAACGACATGCGCGCCCATTACCTGCAACCGCGCATGAAGTTCCTTGCCGAGCGCCGCGATGGTCTGCGCC